>NZ_JBPCOU010000005.1:0-3097 GCF_050999895.1 Methyloceanibacter sp.
GCCGGGCATGACGAGGACAGGAGTAAGACAACGATGGGGCGGTGGTTACTGGATGCCCGCCTTCGCGGGCATGACAAGAACAGAGAGAGGCGGGGGAGGAGGGAGGAAAGAAGAGCCGGCGCGGAATGCTTATTTGGTCGCTTGGGCGACGCGGCTGGTGACGGGGTCCATCTGCATGAGGGCGTCGATGCGGTTCCGCTCTTTCTGGAAGTCGGCGAGCATGCGGCCGTTGAGCTGAAGGCCGCGCGGCACCTGAATGGTCATCGGGTTGACGAACTTGTTGTTGACCAGGATTTCGTAGTGGCAATGCGGGCCGGTCGAGTAGCCGGTCGAGCCGACGAAGCCGATGATCTGGCCCTGCTTCACAGTGAGCCCCGCGGCGAGGCCGTCGGCGTAGCGCGACAGATGCCCGTAAGCGGTGGCGAAGCCGTTGGCGTGGCGGATGCGGATGTAATTGCCGTAGCCGCCTTCGCGGCCGACCTGCTCCACGGTGCCGTCGGCGCCGGCGAGGATCGGGGTGCCCGAGGGCGCGGCCCAGTCGACGCCGGTATGCGTGCGCCAGCGGTTCAAGATCGGGTGCTTGCGGTTGCCGAAGCCGGACGTGTAGCGGCCGCCTTTGACGGGATTGCGCATCAGGAACTTCTTCGCGCTGTTGCCGCTCTCGTCATAGAAGTCGACGACGTCGTCGGGGGTGCGGAAGCGGTAGAAGCTGCGGGTCTGGCCGTCGACCGTCATCGAGGTGTAGAGGATCTCGCCGCTCGTCTCGCGCTCGTCCTCGCCCTCGGGAATGTCGAAGAAGGCTTCGAACACGTCGCCGGACTTGGCCTTCTGCTTAAAATCGATGTCGTAGGAATGCACGCGGAGCAGCTTCAGAATGCTGTCCGCCGGAATCTTCTCCTGCACGGCGGCGCGGTAGAAGCTTTCATAGAGCGAGGCGCGCAGGGAGGATTGCTGCGCCTTGAGCTCGGCCACGGTCGCGGCGGTCGTGTCGGTCTTGGTGGCTTCGAAGTCGCCGCTGCGGGTGCGGGAGACGGTGCCGAGATGGGCGTCGTCTTTGTCGACGACGCTCACCTTGATCGGCTCCATCTGGCCGGTGTCGCTCGGCGCGGGCGCAAGCGTGAGATGGATCTCGTTGCCGGGTTTCAAATTGTCGGCGGGGAAAATCGGATCCATCGCGTCGGACATCGCCTTGGCCTGGCTCGCCTCGGCACCCTGCTTCATGATGATGCTCATCAGGGTGTCGCCGCGGCCGACCTTCACGGTCTTGGTCTGCGCGCCGTCGGGCAGCTCGTCTGCGCCGAGGTCGGTGTTCTCGTCCTCGCCCTCGTCCATGGATTTGTGAATCACGGTCGTGTTCGGCGCGAGCGAGCCGGTGGTGAAGTTGTCGCCCGAATGATAGGCGACGCGCTGGAGCGTGGCGCCGTCCGCGCCGAAGGAGGCTTCGGCAAAAGCGAAATTCTCCGCCGCCTCGGCGATCAGCTCGTCGACTTCCTCAGTCTTGAGCTCGACGCCGTCGCTCGGGGGAAGAATGCCGCCCGGAACATCGAGCACGTTGAGGCTGATCGCCTGCGGCGCGTTCGCATCGGATGCGCCGGCGCCGACGGGCGTTGCATCGGAATACAGTTTGAAAGGATTGAAGGGCGGCAGTTCGCTCGCGTTCGCGGGCTTCTCGGTCGCAAGCCCGGCGATGACGCGGACATAGGGCTTGATGGTGATGAATTCGCGCGAGCCTTGGCGCTCGACGACCGTGTCGTGGATGACATTGCGCCGGGCGAAGCCGGTGGAGGTCATCTGAATGCGATCTTCCTTGGAGGCGGTCGGGCTCTGCTTGTCGCGGGCGAACTTGACGCTGCGGATGGGCTGGAGCGCCGCAAGGCTTGCGCGCTTGATCGAGCTCATCATCCCGGAGCCGTCGCCCATGCTCATGGAGGCGTAGACGGCAACGCCGATCAGACAAAGGCCCACCATGCCGGCAAGGCAGGTGCTGGCGAGCCATTTGATGCGGCAGCCCGCGCCTTCGGCGCCATGTTCGCAGAGATAGACGGGAGGGAGCTTGCGCTCGGTCTTTTGCGTCTGACCAAGATAGATAGCGGGGAGGCCGCGAGCCTCGACCGGCACGAGGGCCTGGCCCAGCTTACGACGCGCGATGCGGCGGCTGCGCTTCAGCAATACACCTTCCCCCCGTTCTTGCGGCTGCCGCCTGCACGCTCCAGCGTGCTTCAGCTATCAGGCGGACAATACCTAAGCGGTCTTTGTCCCTTCAGCGAGAATCAGACGACACCGAGGAGGTTTTTTGCGCCGACCGGCAGCATCGTCCGTTGGCCTTTGGGCCCTTGCAGGAGCGATGAAGCGTTACTAGGTCTGCGGCATTCCCCCTGCGGCGGGCTGTACCATACTGTGCCCCGTATGGTACCTCGCCGTTAACGATGCGGAGAGTGGCGACGCATTCAGGCAGGATTGTGGCCTGTATGTCACGCGTCAAGGGAAAGGTCGCTCCGCCTCAACAGGGCGTCGGACAAACGTTACCCACCCCTTGACAAGCCGATCGGGGGCCCCTAAATAGCCAACTCGCCGGGTCGATCCCACTTCCTGCGGGAATATACTCGTCCGCGCGATACCCATTCGGACACAAGAGGCTTGATCGAGTCGTCTCGAGATACGCTTCGGCTGTCGTTGACTCTCGATGGTGGATTTGCTTCCATTGGGGGTTCGGGAGTGTGGCATCGGCCGCGCGCCCACCGGCTCTTTGACATTGTAATATGAAGAAAGGGAAACGCGGACGGCGGAGTCCTTGCGTGCCGATCCTCTTCGGGGGATTGGCAAACGAGACTCTGACGGTCTTGCGTTTTCATAAGCCAATAGGCGTGTTGCGCGTGATCCGAAAGGATTGCGTCGTTTCATGCTTGTTGGGAACTCGTCAAAACGCAGCGACCCCTTGGAGTGATTCCTCCAAGGATTTGTCGGAATCTGAATTCTCAACTTGAGAGTTTGATCCTGGCTCAGAACGAACGCTGGCGGCAGGCCTAACACATGCAAGTCGAACGAGAAGCCACCTTCGGGTGGTGGAAAGTGGCAGACGGGTGAGTAACGCGTGGGA
>NZ_JBPCOU010000008.1:0-9844 GCF_050999895.1 Methyloceanibacter sp.
GATGCTGGGACCGCGCGCGACCTGCTGTCGTCGTTGTTGTCCGGCATGATCACCATGACCTCTCTTGTCGTGTCGATAACGATGGTCGTGCTGTCGCTTGCGGCGGGACAGCTAGGTCCACGCCTGATCGGCAACTTCATTCAGGACCGTCAAATTCACATGGTGCTCGGCTTGTTCATGGGCACGATTCTTTACACGCTTATCGTTCTCCGCAGCGTTACAGACCAGCTCGGGCCAGACACCGTTCCCCATATCGCCATTACGGTGGCGAGCGCGCTCACAATGCTCTGCCTGTTCGCGCTGCTCTTTTACGTCCACAAGATCGCTCGGTCCATTATCGCCGACACGGTGGTAAAGGAGGTGGCGAACGATCTCGAGCACTCTATCGCCGGCGCCGCGCGCGAGGAGCAGTCGGGTCCGACCGGGGAATTCGACCCCAGCGGATACCGGTATCAAACCTATGCCTCGCTCGGCGACGCCGGTTATGTGCAAGTGGTCGATTACAACGGGCTGGTCTCGTGTGCGGAAAAGGACGATTTGCTCATCCGAACTCTCGTCCGCCCAGGTCATTTCGTTCTCCGGGGCGGCAATCATGTTGAGATTTTTTCAAACGATATCCTCTGCGATGGATTCGCTGCGAAGCTGCGGTCGGCTTTCGTCATCGGAGCGGAGCGGACCCCAACTCAAGACCTCGAATTCTCCGTGCGGCAGCTCGTTGAAATCGCCGTGCGCGCGCTGTCGACCGGTATAAACGACCCCTTTACAGCAATCGCCGTCATCAACCGGCTCGGTGCCGCACTCGAAAGCGTGAGCCGCCGTCCTTCGCTCCCGGTACGCTATCGGGACGAACGCGGTCAGGTGCGGGTCGTCACGCTGACCACCGACTTCCCGGGACTGCTCGACGTTTCTTTCAACCAAATCCGGCAGGCGGCTTCCGGGAACGCGGCCATACTCATCCAGATGAGCCGAATTATCGGTCAGCTGGCGCTGATTGTGGAAGGGCAGGACTCACGGGAGGCGCTCCTCGCGCATCTCGACAAAATTGAGCGCAGCGCACGACGGACTCTGGCCGATCCGTCCGATTTGGAGGATTTCACGTCCAGAGCGGACGAGGCCCGCAAGCGTCTTGCAGCTCCCGTGCCCCACACGCTCATGCCGGAGAATAGCGACTGACTCTCATAGAGCGTATCTGCCGCATCGACATTCGAGGAGAGAAAGAATGAGCTATTTCCGCTTCGCCGCCATGATCGCCACGTCCACGATCGCGATGTTCGGCCTGATGTATCTCAATACCTTTGCGCTCGACCATGTTTGGTTCAGCGAGACGCGATTTTGGATGGCCTTCGTGATGGGCGCGGCCATGGCGATCATAATGTTGGGCTTCATGTGGAGCATGTATCAAAACAAGCGCGCCAATGTTGCGATCATCCTTCTAGGCGTCGCAGTTTTTGCGGGTGCACTTTGGCTGGTACGCAGCCAGGAGACTGTAAGCGACGTTGCCTACATGAAGGCGATGATCCCGCATCACTCGATCGCGATCATGACGAGCGAGCGCGCGCATATTCGCGACGATCGGGTTCGCAAACTCGCAGACGAGATCATCGCCGCGCAGGTCAGGGAAATCGGGGTAATGGAGCAGCTCATCGCAGATTTCGGGCAAAACCCGATAGCGTCCGATGTACCGGACCTTCCGCCTCGAAGTGCCTCGGGACGCTGACGTCGAGGGAACTGCGAGAAGCCGGCATCACGCGCGCTCCCTTGTCGTTAGAAAGCGGATTTGCGGCCATTTCTCGATGGCGCGGTTCAACTCCCAGACATCGCGGGCGAGGAAGACGGGCGCGTCGTCGCGATCCTGCGCGAGATTTTCGCGATGCCGCTCGATGAAGCTTTTGAGCATCGCGGGGTCGTCGCTCGTGATCCAGCGCGCCGTCTCGTAAGGCGCGCCCTCGAAGCCGACCGCGATCTTGTATTCCGAGGCGATGCGCGAGGCGAGCACGTCGATCTGAAGCTGACCGACCACGCCCACGATCCATTGCGCCCCAAGCATTGGCCGGAACACTTGGGTCACCCCCTCCTCCGCCAGATCCTCCAGAGCGCGCCGGAGATGCTTTGCACGCATGGGATCGTCGAGCCGGACCCGGCGCAGAATTTCCGGCGCGAAATTCGGGATGCCGGTGAAGCGGATGTCTTCGCCTTCGGTGAGTGTGTCGCCGACGCGCAAGGTGCCGTGGTTCGGAATGCCGATAATGTCGCCAGGCAGGGCCTCCTCCGCCAGCTCGCGCTCATGGGCGAAGAAGAAGATCGGATTTTGCAGCGTAAGCGTTTTGCCCGAGCGGGTGTGGTGCAGTTTCATGCCGCGGCGAAAGCGGCCCGAACATAGCCGGAAGAAGGCGATGCGGTCGCGATGGTTCGGGTCCATGTTGGCCTGCACCTTGAACACGAAGCCGCTGACGCGGTCTTCATCCGGCGTGATGCTTCGCGGCGTGGCCGGCTGCGAGCGCGGCGGCGGCGCGATCGTTACCAGAGCGTGGAGCAGCTCGTCGACGGCGTAGTCCTTGAGCGCGCTGCCGAAAAAGACCGGCGTCAGATGCCCGCCGCGATAGGCTTCGGGGTCGAGGTCGGGATAGGCTGACGCCGCCAAGGATGCACTCTCGCGAAAGCGTTCGAGAATGAGCTTCGGGACCAGCGCATCCAATTTGGGATCGTCGATGTCGTCGCAAGGGATAGACTTATCGTAAGCCCCACCGCGTCCGGCTTCGGATGTCAGGAAACGCTGTCCGGCAAAGTCGTAACAGCCGTGAAAATCGGCGCCCATGCCGACCGGCCAGTTCATCGGGCAGATGTCCAGCGCCAACATGCTTTCGATCTCGTCGAGGAGCTCGAAGGGATCGCGCGCCTCGCGGTCGATCTTGTTGACGAAGGTGATGATGGGGATGTCGCGCAGGCGGCAAACCTCGAACAGCTTGCGCGTCTGGCTCTCGATGCCCTTGGCGGCGTCGATGACCATGATCGCGGAATCGACGGCGGTCAGCGTGCGATAGGTGTCTTCGCTGAAGTCCTGATGGCCCGGCGTATCGAGCAGATTGAACGTGATGCCGTCGCGCTCGAAGGTCATCACCGAGCTCGAGATGGAGATGCCGCGCGCTCGCTCGATTTCCATCCAGTCCGACTGCGTGCGCCGCCGCTCGCCGCGCGCCCGGACGTGCCCCGCCATGCGGATCGCGCCGCCGAACAGAAGCAGCTTCTCGGTGAGCGTGGTCTTGCCCGCGTCCGGATGGGAGATGATGGCGAAGGTCCGCCGTTTCGGCCATTCCGGCGCTTGCTCCGCACGCACGCCCTGCGTCTTGAGATCGCTCGTCAGAATCGGACGGTCCCTCCGCGATGAGACTCGGCGACCGCCGCCGGCGCCGTTTGGGCGAGATAGACGGTCTGCGTGAAGGGACTGTCCTGAAGCGGGTTGTGGAACGTCACCGGTTCGGCCCTGGCCGAGGCAAAAATCTCGCCGAGGCGGGCGGTAAACGCGGCGTCGGGCTGCTCGTTCGACCAAAGGCCGAACACGCCGCCGGGGCGAAGGTGGCGTGCCAGAAGGCGCAGGCCGTCAGGCCGATAGAAGGAAGCATTCCGCGCATCGAGCAGCGCGTCCGGGGCGTGGTCGATATCGACGAGGATCGCGTCGTAACGGCGCCCGGGCGCGTCAGGATCGAAGCTGGCGGGCGAAGCCGCGAGCGCAAAGAAGTCGCCATGCACGAAACGGCAGCGCGGATCGGCGGTGAGCGCAGGACCGAGGGGGAGCAGCCCCGTTTTGTGCCAGTCGATCACCGCTTCAAGAGCCTCGACGACGATCAGCGAAGCAACCCCTTTGTGCTCCAGCACGGCCTTCGCCGTGTAGCCAAGGCCGAGCCCGCCGACAACCACATCGAAAGTGCCGCCGGACAGCGCCGCCAGGCCCAAGTCCGCCAAGGCGATCTCCGAGGCGGTGAAGAGGCTCGACATGAGGAAGTCCTCGCCGAGCTTGATCTCGAAGACATCCTTGCCGAGCGTCAGCTCCCGGCGGCGGCGCAGGCTGAGCGCCCCAATGGGTGTCGGGCGATAATCGAGTTCCTCAAACTTCACGCATCCAGCTCGCTGATGATAGCAGAGCGGTCCAAAACGACCGACGGCTCATGGAGATTTGAGGGTCTTATAAGGCGTCCCGGCTCATCGCGCCAATGCTCGGGCCGGGAAACGTGCCTCCGCTTTCGTGAAGCGGCGCGCCTTCAGCGCTATGCTAGGACCGACACCTCAAGGAGATCCGAATGGACGAGAAAACGATCGACAAGGCCGCCATCGCGCGACTGGCGAAAGCTCTGGTCTTCGTCTGCGGTGCGGAGCATCCGACCACGGTCGCTCTAAAAGAGGCCACGGAGAGCGGGTCCGAGCGGGACATCAAGACCGCCCGCACGCTGTTCCTCAGGCTGAAGCCGGGGGAACGCCGCGCGGCCCTCGCCATGCTCGAGGACGGGTAGGAGGACCGGGGCGCCTGCAACGCGAGAACGCCGCCGCGCCCCAGGGACTCGATCAGGTCAGATCCGGCCCATCAGTAGCAAGACGATAAGGATGATCAGGATCACGCCGATGAGGCCGATGCCGCTGTTACCGAAGCCATAGCCGTATCCGCCGAAGCGGCCACTGAAACCGCCAAGCAAGAAAATGATGAGAATGATGACGAGTATGAGTCCGAGCGACATGGCCTATCCCCTTTTTTTGCAGTGCCTCACCGACATTGAGCCGCTTCGCCCGCGGCTGTGAAGCTCTTATCGGGCTTTTCCCCCGCTCTTCTCGCGGCCGATGCGGCCTCGATTCCACCGATAAAGGGGCGGATCGCGCCATTTGGCGGGTGCTCGCGCTTATTCGAGCTTCTCGCGAAGGAGCTCGAGCCGGAGCCATTCTTCCTCCGCAGCCGCGCGCTCGCCTTGCGCTTTTGCGAGCTCGGCGCCAACACTTGTGAAACCGGCGCGGTCGGTCGCGTAAAACGCCGGGTCGGCGAGACGCTGCTCCAGCCGGCGGATCTGCTCGCTGAGCGCCTCGATGTGCCCGGGGGACGTCTTCAACGTGTGTTGCTCGGTGGGGCTCAAGCGCTTGCGCGGCTCCTTACCGGGGCGCGGGGCCGGTGCCGGACGAGAGGCCTTCGGCGCCGACGGCGGAGCCGGCGGCTTCTCATGCTGTGAAACGCCGATGCCGTGGCCGCGCTGCGCCACCATGTCGGAATAGCCGCCTGCATATTCGATCCACCTGCCCTGCCTCTCATAGGCAAGCAGCGAGGTGACGGAGCGGTCGAGGAAGTCGCGGTCGTGGCTGACAAGAAGCAACGTCCCGGGATAGCTCGCGAGCATCTCCTGCAAGAGGTCGAGCGTCTCCAGATCGAGGTCGTTGGTCGGCTCGTCGAGCACGAGCACGTTGGAGGGACGCACCAGGGCACGCGCGATCATCAGCCTGCCGCGCTCGCCGCCCGACAGCGCCTTTACCGGTGTGCGCGCCTGCTCGGGCTTGAACAGGAAATCCTTCATGTAGCTCGTGACGTGGCGGGGCTCGCCGTCGATGATGACCGTATCGCCACGTCCGCCCGTCAGCGTCGCGGCGACGGTCGCCTCAGGGTCGAGGCTTCCGCGGCGCTGATCGAGCGTCGCGATCTCCAGATTGGTGCCGAGGCGCACGCGGCCTTTATCGGGGGCAAGCGTCCCGGTCAGCAGATTGATGAGCGTCGTCTTGCCCGCGCCGTTCGGGCCGACGAGCCCTAAGCGATCGCCGCGGGCGATCCTCAAGCTCAGGTCGCGGACCACAGTGAGATCGCCATAACTCTTGGCGACGTTCTTCGCCTCGATGACGAGCCTGCCGGTCTCCTGCGCGTCCTGCACCGACAGCTTCACTTTGCCGGTCGCGCGATTGGCGCGGCTGCGCTTGCGCGTGTCGCGGAGCACAAGTAGCGATTCCAGCCTGCGCTGATTGCGCTTCCGCCGTGCGCTGACGCCGTAGCGGAGCCAATGCTCCTCTTGCACCACGTGCCGGTCGAGCTTGTGACGCGCGCTCTCCTCTTCTTCCAGGATCCCGTCGCGCCACGCCTCGAACGCGGCGAATCCCTTCTCCAGGCGCCGCGCAATGCCGCGATCGAGCCACACCGTCGCCCGCGATAGATTCTCCAGGAAGCGGCGGTCATGGCTGATCAAAACCATGGCCGAGCGCGATGCCTTGAGGGCTGCCTCCAGACCTTCGATCGCCACCACGTCGAGATGGTTGGTGGGTTCGTCGAGGAGAAGAATATCGGGCTCCGGGGCCAGCACGCGGGCAAGCGCCGCGCGGCGGCTTTCGCCACCGGAAAGCCGTGACGGATCCTCCGCGCCGGTGAGGCCGAGACTCTCAAGGAGATGGCGCGCACGGTGCGCATCGTCGCCGGGGGCGAGGCCCGCCTCGACGAAGGCGAGCGTGGTGGCAAATCCGGAGAGGTCGGGACTTTGCGGCAGATAGCGGACCGTCACCAAAGGCTGGACGAAGCGGCTGCCGGCATCGGGCTCGATCATGCCGGCCGCGATCTTCAGCAGCGTCGACTTGCCCGAGCCGTTGCGGCCCACGAGACAGAGGCGCTCCGACGGGCCGATCGACAGGCCGGCGCCGACTAGCAGCGGCGTCGAGCCGAAGGAAAGATTGATATCCTTGAGGAAAAGGAGCGGCGGTGCCATGACGCCGCCTCTTTAGCGAAAGCGTGCGCGCGCCGCCAATGCGGCGGCAGCAGTGGTCAAAGCGTAACGCTGATCCCGCGAATATGGCTTCGCATCAGCTCGGCGACGTGGCGGGCCTGTTCCAGGCTCGTGCCGGGCTGCAAATCGAAGCCGACCAGCCCGCTAAACCCCGCGATCTCGAATTCGGGCTCGGCGACAATCGCAGTCTCACCGTCAGGTCCCTCTTTGACGACGAAGGTGACGTCTTGGCGGTCGGTCGTCATTCAAGCTCTCCTTGCGTAGCCGCGCTTAACGGCCCGGTACGTGCAGCACCGTCGTGCGCCGATTGAGGAAGCGCAACGTCACATAGACGATCGCGGCGACGATGAAGGTAATGACCCAGGCTTCGTCGAACAGCAGACGGCCGAAGATCAGAACACCTTCTAGCAGCTCGATAGCAGCGAACGCAACGATGATGGCGAAGAAGCCGGAATATTCCCGCCGCAGCACATTCCGCAAGGAAAACTCGAGTTCCGGCGATTTCCAGCTCGAGAAGCGCGGAAAGAACGCAGGCACGCTTTTTGCCCACTCCGAATAGGCGGACCCGAAACGGGCTGCGAGATAGTGCTCCTCGGCGGCGATGATGCGCTCCAGATAGATGACCAGGAACAGGGCCATCACGATGACGAAATAGACGCCTTCGGTGAAGACCGCGATGGACATGTAGATGACGGCGTTGCCGAAATAGAGCGGATTGCGCGTCAAGGAATACATGCCGGTGACCTTGAGGGTGGAGGCGACCTGTTCGCGGCGGTTTCTTCCCGACGTCCCCGCGGGGACGAAGCCGACCGTGAAGGCACGGATGCCGAGCCCGACAAGGCAAGCGCTATGCACATGCCCTCATAGACGTGATCGGGTTCGGCTGGGCTGATCGAAGGCATTGAAGACACCTTCCGCGCCCCGCGAAGCCTCGGGCTTTGGGTGGGGCCTTTGTCGGGCACTCCTCCCACATCTCCGCGTTCCTAGATCTTTCCCAACGAAATCCATATGGGCATGGGAACCCGTGAACATCGTTGACGTTAAAGAAATTCACACATTGGCTCTGCAGCGGAGGAATATCGCATGCGTCCCCTCGTCGAACCTTCGCCCTCGTTGCGCTGTACCTGCGGGGGCGAACTGCAGCTTAAGCTCATCGAGCCGGCTGACCGCAGCTTTAGAAAACAGAAAGAATTATTCATCTGCACAGACTGTAGCCAGGAGCGAACATTCCTCGCCGACCGGAACCCGTATGTGGCGCCTATATTTGGATTTCGATAGATTTTCTCTCAGTAATGGTGAGGCATTCCGAATCGCGCCGGTTCGCAATGCTACGGGCTAGTAGCGGCTTTCGGCCCTCATCCGTCTTACCGCTATTAGTACTCAATGTCGGCTTCTGGCACGAAGCAGACCTCACAGGCGCTACGCCTCGCACTCAGCTTTTTACCCAAAGAGGACGTCCGTTCCCCCTTCCGGGGCGACCTGCGTCCAAGCTAGGAACCAACTCCGCGTGCTCACTGCGTGTAGGCCATGTAGCGCATGATCCTCTAACTGCCGTCGCCCTGTCTGCGGAATATGTCCATTCCCGACTCGATAGACCGGTTCGCCGCCGTCCTCACCAGTAATCGTGAGGGTCCAGACAAGCCGCACCATCGATATCTCGCCAAAGACGAGGATCTCCTGAATGTCGGGCGAGTAGGGAGTAGGAGCGCGTGCTGTCGTTCAGCCCACGTTTGAGCCGATCGCAAATAATGCGGCAATTTTGCTCGTGTCGACCATCGTGAAATTCACGATATAGGGAACGGCCTGGTCTCCCGACGCGTATTGATCCGGCGAATGAGCATTGAGAACCCGCTTTTGGGCGCGCCGCGCATCCATGGCGAACTGCTCAAGCTCGGGTTTGAGGTCGCGTAGTCGAGCGTTGCCAAGTACATGGCCAAGCGACGCGGGCCGCCAAGTCAGGGATGGCGAACCTTTCTGCGCAACCACGCGCCGGACATTGCCGCCATGGACTTGTTCGTTGTCCCGACCATCAGCTTCGACCCGCTCTATGCCCTCGTCATCGTTCGGCTAGACCGCAGAGAGCTCGTTTGGATCAACGTCACAACAAACCCGACGGCAGAATGGATTATGCGTCAAATAACGGAGGCATTTCCTTGAGACGATGCCCCGCAGTACCTCATTCGCGATCGTATCGGATTTACGGCGCCATCGTCGCACGCCGATTGCGCGCCATGGGCATTCGGGACAGGCCTGCTGCACCAGCCTCGCCTTGGCAGAACGGCTTTGCGGAACGGCTGATCGGATCGATCCAGGCGCGAGTGCGTCGACCATTTCGTCGCCTTGGGTGAGGCGCATCTGCGCCGGGTCCTGCGAGCCTATGCCCGCTATTACAATGACATCAGAACGCGCCGGTCGTTGGACAAAGATTCCCCGTTTCTCGCCCCATTCAGCGGACCGGAAGCATTAGGTCATGCGCGATCCTCGGCGGACTTCATCACCACTACGACCGGGTTTAGGTTTTCGGTACACACAGGAGGAGGATTGCGCCGCAAAAAAGGTGACGCTTCGGCGCCTGGATGACGTGCGGGGTAAGATCACCAGCCTGAAGCGGCTAGAGAGAGCACTAAAGAGCATGACCGAGGCATGTAAGCCCGGCGATCAAAAGTCGTGCCCGATCTTCGATGCTCTATCCGGGCGAAGTTGAGCCGCCCCATTCAAACTGGCCCACTACCGGAAGTCCGCTATGGTCATTAGCGGACGTATGGACGTGCCGCCGAGTTAATCCAGGACGGCGGCGAAACCCGTGGCTAGATCGACGTGTCCCCGCCGAGGACGAAAGTGACCAACATGTTGACGCGGTAGGCCTTAATCTTGCCGTCCGTCACCATGACCTTTTGCTCCTTAATCCACGCGCCTTCAACGTTCTTGAGCGTCTTGTCTGCTCCTGGCGATCCCCTTCTGAATCGCATCCTCAAAGCTCTTCACGGAAGTCGACGTGAGTTCGATGACCTTGGCGACAGACATGACCAAACCTCCTGCGTGGATACCAACAGCACAAGGCAGCATAGCATTTACGGGCCTAGCTGGTACGTTGCCGTCAGGCACTCGGACGC
>NZ_JBPCOU010000048.1:0-7940 GCF_050999895.1 Methyloceanibacter sp.
CAAGGTAGACGACAGCCTGGCCTGCGGAGTTGCCGCCGCCCACGAGCGCGATCTCCTGGCCTTCGCAGAGCTTGGCTTCGACCGGGGAGGCCCAATATGAAACCCCGCCCCCCTCCAAAGCCAAAAGGTTGGGAATCTCGGGGCGGCGGTAGCGCGCTCCGGATGCAACGACCACGGTGCGAGCCCGCACTGCTGAGCAGTTGGTGAGCTCCAGTTGCAAGAATCATTGTTGCGCGATCTCGGCTGCCGCTTTGGCCAAGGCTTCCTCTACGGCCGTCCCATGCCGGCGCCGCAAATGCTCGAATTCCTCACCTGCCAAAACGCAGGGAGCATGGCCCGCCGCACTGCGCGGGCTGTTTAGTCTCCTATCCGAACCGGCTCCGCGATTTGCTCAGACAGGCCGTTAAGGGCGGTCGGACGTTTTTGAATGGAGGGGAGAGAGAGGAAGGAACTTGGAAAAAGCTTTAGCCGACGATCTCGGCCTTCTTGAAGCACTGCGCGATCTCGCGTTTTGCGGTCTCAATGCTATCTGAGCCATGCACGGAATTCCGTTGCATGTTGATGCCGAATTCCTTGCGAATGGTGCCGGGTTCCGCGTCGACCGGATTTGTCGCGCCCATAACCTCGCGGTTCTTCGCGATGGCGCTGTCACCTTCCAACACCTGCAACACGAGCGGGCCCGAAGTCATGAAGGTAATCAGATCCCGGTAAAAAGACTGATCCTTGTGCATGTCGTAGAACTTACGCGCGTCCTTCTTCTTCCACCACGTACGCTTCTGCGCGATCACGCGCAATCCCGCGCCTTCGAGCTTGGCGACAATCCGTCCGGTAATGTTGCGCTCGGTCGCGTCAGGCTTGATGATCGACAGAGTGCGTTCGCTGGCCATAGCCATTTTTCCCTCTACAACATTGAATCAGGCGGGCTTATAGCCGCCGGCCATGACAGCGACAAGGCAGTGCTCAGTTGCTCCGCTGCGGCGGAACCGCACTGGTTAAGAGAAAGCGAAGGAGACGGTGGTCATGCTCTACGCGACGCTCAAGGTCTTGATCACAAGCGTTTTCGTCGTTGCTGTGTCGGAGGCGGCGAAGCGCAGCACTTTCGCCGGCGCCGTGCTCGCCTCGATCCCGCTGACCTCGGTGCTGGCCCTGATTTGGCTCTATGTCGACACCGGCGACCGCGAGAAGGTGGCGTCGCTCACGCAAGGCATCTTCTGGCTTGTCTTGCCGTCGCTTGTCTTTTTCCTCGCCCTGCCGCCGCTGCTCCGCCGCGGACTCGACTTCTACGCAAGTCTCGGAATTTCCATTGGACTTACCGTGGTGGCGTATTTTGTGATGGCGTACGCCCTTCGACGCGCCGGCATCGCCGTTTGAAACGTCACGCCTTCTGCTGCCAGCGTCCGTCTTCATCCTGCTGCCAGTAGCTCACGCTGAGACCGCCGGTCTTTGCCTCCTGCCACGCCGCGCGCGCACGTTGCAGGGCTTCGTCGTCGCGACCGTCGAAAATATAGACGACCCGCTCATAGGAGGTGCCGCCGCCAAGCTCGGCTCCGTCCACCAGGAAGCGCACCTTAGACGCATTCGGATTGTCGTCGCCGACCGTCAGGTAGATCGGTTGCGCCTGAGGGCTGCCGTCCCGCGCCGAGCCGTGCGGCAGAAAGCTCTCATCGCGGTAGATCCAAAGCAGCGTGTTCAACGCCTCGACCCGCTCCTCGCTCGCGGCCTGAACCGTGGCGCGCCAGCCTCGCGCGAGCGACCGCTCCAGAAGCGTCGGCAGCACCTCTTCGAGGCTGCGATATTCGAGGTGATAGAAGTAGACTTCGCTCACGGCCGCGATCGCCCCACGTCAATCCTGTCCGGCGTAGGGATTGGCGCCTTTGCGGAGATGCATGCGGATCGGTACGCCCGGCATCTCGAAGGCCTCGCGCAACGCATTCACGAGATAGCGCTCATAGGATTGCGGCACGGCCTTCGGCCGCGAGCAGAACACGATGAAGGTCGGCGGCCGCGCATTGGCTTGCGTCATGTATCTGAGCTTGATGCGCCGCCCCGAAACCGCCGGCGGCGGATGCGCGTCGACCACCGCTCCCAGCCACTGGTTCAGGGCGCGCGTCGGCAGCCTGCGGTTCCAAAGTCCATAGGCGGTAAAGATGGCATCCATCAGCTTGCCGAGCCCACGTTTGGTCTTGGCGGAAACCGGCACGATATTGAGCCCCTTGATCTGCGGCAACAGGCGCAGGCAAGCCTCGCGCAATTCCTCCAGGCGCTCATCCTTGTCGGGCACGAGGTCCCATTTATTGATGGCGATGACGAGCCCCCGTCCCTCGCGTTCGATGAGATCGGCGATCTGCAAATCCTGTTTCTCGAAGGGCTGCTCGGCATCGAGCAGCAGCACCACGACCTCGGCGAAGCGGATGGCGCGGAGGGCATCGCCGACGGAAAGCTCCTCGGCCTTCTCCTCGACCTTCATCTTGCGCCGCAGGCCCGCGGTATCGAAGAGACGCAAGGGCTTGCCGTCCCATTCAAGTTCCACCGCAATAGCGTCGCGCGTGATCCCCGCTTCCGGCCCGGTGATCATGCGCTCCTCTCCGAGCAGCGCATTGACGAGGGTTGACTTTCCGACATTCGGCCTGCCGACGATGGCCACGCGCATCGGGTGCTCTAGCTCCTCCTCGTCGTGCGCGCCTTCGACGATGACCTCGCCTTCTCTATACTTCCGGTAGGCTTCCTCGATGGCTTCGCCGACGAGATCGATCCCGAGGGCATGCTCGGCGGAGACCGGCATCGGCTCGCCAAGACCGAGCCGATAGGCGTCATAGACCCCGGGCTCCGCGGCGCGACCCTCGCATTTGTTCGCGGCAAGCAGCACAGGCTTGCCCGAGCCGCGCACGAGATCGGCGAAGATTTCATCGGCGCTAACCACGCCCGCCCGCGCGTCGATGAGGAAGAGCACGAGATCGGCTTGGGCGATGGCGGCTTCGGTCTGGTCGCGCATGCGCGGCGTCAGACCTTCGTCGCCAGGCTCGAGCCCTGCGGTATCGATCAGCGTGACGTCGTATGGCCCGATACGAGCCTCCGCCTCGCGCCGGTCGCGCGTCAGTCCCGGCTGATCGTCGACAAGGGCGAGCCGCTTGCCCGCGAGCCGATTGAACAGCGTGGACTTGCCGACATTGGGTCTGCCGACAATGGCGATGGTGAACGACATGATCTTGGTCAGGGCCTTGTCAGGTCGCGGCCGTCCGCGCCCGCGGCGTGTTTAGTTCAAAGCGATCAATTCGGCGTCGTCGGCAAGGATATACATGCGCCCGCCTGCGACAATCGGGGAGATGAAGACGGCCGTATCGAGATTGAGCTGAGGTCCGACTTCTCCGGTCCGCGCGTCCGCACCGACCAGAAGTCCCTGGCCGGAGATGAGCCAGAGCCGGCTACCCGCGAGAACGGGGCCGCTCCAGCGCGACCCTTGCGGCAGATCCTTCACCCAGCGCACGGCGCCGTCTTGGCGCGACAGGGCGAGAAGCTTGCCCGTGACATCCACCACGAACACGGTGTCGCCCGCGACCCACGGCATTTGCGTGCTGGCGATGTTGCGGGTCCATACCCGCTCGCCAGAGCTCTCCGAGGAGGCGATCATCTTGCCGCCATGGCTGACCGCGAACACCATGCCGCGGTCGACCACGGGCCGCGCCGGATCGCCGAGAATGCTCGAGGCCGAAGTATCGGTGCTGCGCGAAAGCGATTCGGACCACACCGCCTCGCCGCTTCCCGCCTGATAGGCGGAGATATCGCCGGCTGGGTACGGCGCAACCACGACGCTCTTGGCAACGGCCGGGCTCACATTGTTGAGCAGCGTCGCGGGCTGAGGCAGGCCTCGCGCCTTCCACACCTCCTCGCCGTCGGCCACGTTGAGACAGCGCAGATAATTGTCAGCCGCCACGAAATAGATCTTGCCGCCGGCAACCGTGGGCGAACTGCGGATCGGCTCGCCGATCCTCTTCGTCCACGCGATCGCGCCGCTGCCGGCATCAAGCGCTACCACGGTGCCATAGCCGGTCGTCGCATAGACCCGTCCGCCCTCGAAGGCGAGCCCGCCGCCAAAGCCTTCGCTGCTCTTCTCGTTTTCGGGCGTGGTGCTTGCCGACCAGACCTTGCCGCCGCTCGCCGCCGCGAACGCCGATACGGTGCCGGCCGCGTCGAGGGTGAACACCTTGCCGTCGGCAACGAGCGGAACGGCGCTCAACCGCCCTCTCGACGAAGAACCGCTGCCGGCATCCGCGGACCACACCTTGCGCACGCTATCGCCGAATGTGAGATGGCCGAGATTGTTCGACGGCGTGCCGCCGGGCTGCGTCCAATTGGCGTTGGTGACGGCACCCGGCAGCGCGACCGGCTTGACCGCACCCGGTTCGATATTCGCAAGCGTCGGATTGGTGATGACCGGAACCCGCTGGCCCGGAAGCTTGGCTTCTTCTTTTTTGAATGGGTTGCTCATCGAAGGCAGGCCGCTGCAACCGCCGAGCCCGGCCACGATCGCTACCACAACGCATGCGCTCAACACCTGGCAGCCGATTCCCCGTGTGCGACCGCGGCTCACTTGCAACCCACCCTCGACGTTCGAACGACCTACTTTGCGGTGGTGCTCAAGGCCCCGGGATCCCCCGCGATGAGAGCAAGCATCATGTCCGCCCGCTCCCGCAAATTCGTGGGCGTTCCCTGATCACCGATCAAAGCGGCGAACTGCTTTTCGGCTTCGGACTTATTATTGAGCCTATAGGCGGACAGGCCGAGCAGCTCGCGCGCCGAGTAGCGCCAAGGGCTCCCGTCGACGAGCCCATCCAGGCGCCGCTGCATCTCAGCATAATCGGCTGTTTCCAGCCGCAGTGCCGCAGCCTGAAGCGTCGCGAGACCTTGCAGGATCGGGTCGACGCTGCCGTCATTGGCAAGCGCAACGTAGCTCGCGACCGCCTTGTCGAGCTCACCGGCCTTGGCTTCGCTCGCCGCGAGCTGAAAGCGCGACAGAACTGCGTAGCCTTTTGGACCCTGCTTGGCCAAGCGTGCATAGGTCTCCCCGGCCTCGGCGGATGAGCCGCCGACTTCGAGCGCGATGGCCTGGCTGAACTCAGATCCCGCTTCCTTGGCCCGTCGCTCCTGCCAATAGGTCCAGCCGTTGTAACCGGCCACGGCGACGATCAGGACGACCGCGCCGACCAGAACGTAGAGGCCGTATTTGTCGAACAGCCGTCTGTAACGATCCTGGCGGACAGCCTCGTCAACTTCGCGAAAGAACTCACGATCGGTCATGGCTCAGCGGACTCATTTGATGCGGTGAGACGGAGCGATCCTGGAAACCACCGCCGCTCCTCCGTCACGCGTATATTGAAGCCCTTCCGCCCGCGCAAGGTAAAGAGCGTGGGAAGCATCCCGACAAGGTCCCCGCAGGACAGGCTAACTGCCTGTCATTTTGGCCTTTTTCGTGTCCGGGGCCGGATCGTCAGACATCGGATAAGTATGCTCGCCCGCCGGGAACGCGCGCGTGCGCACATCGCCCGCGAAGGCTTTCACCGCAGTCTCGATGGCGCCACCGAGCTGAGCGTATTCCTTGACGAATTTCGGCACCCGGGGGGAGAGGCCCAGCATGTCCTCAAGCACGAGGATCTGCCCGTCGCACTCGGCGGACGCGCCGATGCCGATGGTGGGGATGGGGATCTGCCGCGTGATGCGCGCCGCAAGCAGCTCGGCAAGCGCCTCCAGCACGACCGCGAAAGCACCGGCTTCCGCCACGGCGCGCGCATCCTCCTCGAACGCCGCCCATTCCGAACGGAACAGGCCACGCGCCTTGAAGCTGCCGATTGTGTTGATGGCTTGCGGGGTGAGGCCGATATGGCTCATCACGGGGACGCCGCGATCGGCGAGATAGCGGATGGTTTCCGCCATATGCGCGCCGCCTTCGAGCTTGATGGCGCCGCAGCCGGTCTCTTTCAGGACGCGCGCGGCGTTGCGGAAAGCGACCGGCGGGCTCTCCTCGTAAGAGCCGAAGGGCATGTCCACGACCACCAGCGCCTTGGACGAGCCGCGGACGACCGCCCGCGCATGCATGATCATAAGCTCGAGCGGCACCGGCACGGTCGTTTCGTAGCCATGCATCACCATGCCGAGGGAATCCCCAACCAGCAGCAGATCGACGTAAGGATCGATAATCCGGGCCGTATGGGCGTGATAGGCCGTCAGCGCGACGATGGGCGCCCCACCCTTGCGTTTGGCGATATCCGGCGCCGTCATGCGCCTAACGTCGAAGTCCTGCGACACGTGAGGTCTCTCCGCGAAGGCAGCGTACCCAATCTATCCTATGACAGAATATAGAGATTTTTGCAGCGCAATAAACCGTAGGGTGTCTTGGTTCCTCAACTTGGTAAAGGCGTAGTCCCGATCAGGAGCGGATGCAGCCAGATGAGGAAAATGACGTAGAGCACGGTGCCGACGACCACGCTGATAACGTCGTTGCGGGCGGGCCCCGTCTCGGTAACCGTGACCAGCCCCCTCTCCTCGCGGCGCTTGGCGGCAATGCGGTCATAGACGGCATAGGCGAGGAAAGAGGTGAAGAGGATGATGGAGGCGAGATCCCCATTGGCGACGAGATGGCCAAGCGCCCAGAACTTGATGCCGGCGAGGAAAGGATGGCGCAGCTTCGCCTTGATCTGCCCCGGCACGTATGAGGCGACGATTAAGATGAAGGCCGGCAGTGTGAGCGCCATCGCCATATAGCGGGTCCAGTCCGGCGGGCTCCAGATTTGAACGACCGGCGCGCGATGGAAGCCCCACACCAAAAGCACGAAGCCCGCGGTCGACAGCAGCGAGAAGAAGATCTTGTAGCCGTTCTCGCCAAAACGGCGGATTAGAGCGGATTCGCATTATTTCGGTTCGTATCCAGCGGCGGCGAAGTAGTTGGCGCATTCTTCCGGGTGAAGCAGTCGAGGAGATCGCCGATCCTGTGCCAGAGCGCCTCGACGGTTCGCTCTGCGGCGGCTCGGAGCAGGGTCTTCAGCTTGGCGAAGGCGTTCTCGATAGGATTGAAGCCGGGGCTGTAGGGCGGCAGGTAGAGCAGCTTTGCGCCGACCGCTTCAATGGCTTGGCGCACGGCCGATCCCTTGTGACTTGAGAGATTGTCCATCACCACGATGTCGCCGGGGCGAGTTCGGGCACCGCACCTGCTCGACATAGGCCTGGAAGGCGATGCGATTGATCGGCCCGTCGAGCACCATCGGCGCCACCATGCCGGAGAGCCTGAGGCCTGCCACGAAGGTGGTGGTCTTCCAGTGTCCGTAGGGAACGCCCGCTCTCAGTCGCTCGCCCTTGCGCGTGCGTCCCCGCAGCCGCGCCATGTTGGTGGAGGCCCACGTCTCGTCGATGAAGACGAGGCGCTCCGGATCGAGATCGAGCTGGTCGTCGAACCACTCTCGGCGCCGCTTCAGGATGTCGGGCCGGTCCTGCTCGGCCGCGTGCGCTGACTTTTTTTGAACGTCAGGCCGCAGCGGTCGAGGAAAACCCACAGCGTCGCGCGAGCGGCCCGGACATCACGGTCTGAGGCCAGTTTGTCCAGCATCTCGCTGATGGTGATATCAGGCTCCGCCTCGATAAGCCCGACAATGTAGCCGCGATGCGGATCGAGCTTGGAGCGGCGCGGCTGTCCCTGACGGCCAGCTGTTCGATCGCCGGTTTGGCGCGCCCGGCGAACCCAGCGGATCGCCGTCGCCAGTCCGATCCGAAACTGGGCCGCCGCCCGACGCGCCGGCAGCCCACCGAGCGCAGCATCGATCACACGATCACGCAAATCCTGGCTGTAAGCCCGCGCCATGGTCGCCCTCCATCCCAAAAGAAACAGAGGACTCGCACCGTTCGCGCGATTTGGGAATCCCTCCAGGAATCGGAAAAGCCTGAATGTGCTCTAG
>NZ_JBPCOU010000010.1:0-25428 GCF_050999895.1 Methyloceanibacter sp.
AAGTCGGCGCCCCAGCTTCCCGCGAGGAACATCTTCTTCTCGTACATGATCCGGTTGATGCCGCTTCGCTTCTGAAGTTGATGCTCGGCATAATCTTCTTCGGTGTAGGCCATGGGCCCGAAGAGCACCGGAATGCCGCGCCCGTGAGCTCCCTCAATCAGCTGCCTGAGATGTTTCACGACATCATTATGCTCCACGGTGCCTTTCGTCATTTCCCAGGCCGCTCCACCTTCCGAAAGGAAGTCATTCACCGGGTCGATGATAAGGATTGCCGTCTTCGCGCGCGGGTAGCCGGGCGGCTCGTTCTTTGGCAGGTAAGTGCCACGGTGCTGGCGCTCCTCGCGCGTAAGGTCATTGCCGTTCATTTTCTTCTCCTTGTCCATTGTTGGGGCGGCCGCCGGTGACGGTCATTCGTTCTGCACTCTGGTGGCGCAGCCGCCCCGATGAGGGGGAGGCGGGGACTGAAAATGATCTTCTTAACCCGCCGTGGCGGTCGATGTTGCGTCCAGTGAGTTGGGCTTCGCGATCGCATGATAGGTCCAGCCGAGTATCAGCCCGAACATTGCATGCGCGAAGATACCGATCCCACCGCGCGCCATGGCGAACCACGGGAAGATCGCTGTCATCACGTAGAAGGCCACGAAGTAGACGACGAGGCCGAAGATCGTCCCGACTATCAGGGACGTCATCAGGCTCATGTGCCAATGGGAGATCGCCCAGCCCAAAATGGCAGCCAGGATGATGGACAAGGGAAAGTGGATCATCATCGCGACCATCATGATGCCCATGTCGAATGTCGCGGGGGGAGGGAGAACGCCCTTTCCCATGGCAATAGCTGCAATCATCCTGGGTGGTCCCCAAGGGCTTTGGCCACCGACCGTCCCCATCAAGACCATTTCAAGCATCATGAAAACCAATCCGGCAGCCAGCCCAGCGATTATCGCTGCTTTCCAGTTTAATGATTGTGCCATCAATTAGGCTCCTATTTTCGTAAGCCGAAGGGTACAGGGGGTGCGCGGAAGAGTGCTCGCGCAGTGAGCGCCGAGGCTCCATCGACCTCCTTTTACATATGTTAAAACGGCACCTTCCGTGCATCGTTCCATCTAACAGTGACCGATCATCCGTTAGTCGTGCCCTGTCATCCGAATTCAGGAACTTCGAAGTGTGGAGTTCGCTTCCCTGCTGGAAAGGGAGAGTGAATGCGATCGGAGACCCTCGAATAAGCTGCTATGCAGCTCGACGTCCGCCTGAACGCGATGGCACTTTGCGAGGTGGGGCGGGGCGACGCTTGCGGCTTCCCGCAATGGACAGCATTCTTGTCCACTACGTCCTGAGCGGCAGCGGGTTCTTAAGAACGAGCGATGGCAGCACGCGCCGGAGTGCCTCTCCCCGGCTCAGGCCGATTTGCTCTGACAACGCCCCAGATCGAGCGTAAGCTTGTGTAGCCTGAAGGCCCACCTCTCAGATTTGACGAGATCGTAAGGATGGGGTCCATTCAGCGCGTTCTTATACATTCCTCAGCGTACCACACCAATGTAGGAGGCATGGTGCCTGGCCTCCACCTGGACGCGCGCAAGATCACCGCTGCCGGCACTCGATGCCAGTGGTCAAATCGTTATAGGTGGCAAAGTCAATTCTCGGTGGTGCAGGCCCCCGCAACCAATGTCTGGAGCGCGGCTCCGTCGCGGGTGCGTGCTTTTAATGTCCCATTCATAACGCCCCGCTTTCATTCTGCCCCCGCCCTACATGCGGGAAGACTAGACTAGTTTGTGACAATAAAGGGCCGTAAACGGTCCATCACAGAGTTGTGCCAGCTTAACACGGCCGGTGTCAGTAACGGGTGTAGCGTGACCGTCAATAATGATCAAGGCGAGCAGCAGGAGATCGAACTGAAGCTCGAATTCGATCCTGCGCATGGCGCTTTGATCGAGGCCTATCTCTCCAGGCTCCAGCCGCAGCCCCTCACGCAGTCGCTGATCTCGACATATTACGACACCCCCGATTTTGCTCTCCGCGACGCCGGCATCGCTCTTCGGGTGCGACAGCAGCCTGACCGTTTCGTGCAAACCATTAAGGCGGGAGATGGCAGCGGCGCTCTGTTTGATCGCAGCGAGTGGGAGCTTGAGGTGCCGGGCCAGGGCATAGACCTCACTGCCGCCAGGAACACGGGCCTCCCGCCGTTCGCGGATGCGGACGTGGTCGGCGCGTTGCAGCCTTTGTTCCAAACACGAATCCAGCGCGTCCTCTATCGCGTCCGCAAAAATGGGTCCGACGTGGAGATGGCGCTCGATTGGGGCGAGATCGCCACAGCGAAGAGCCATTGTCCGATCGCCGAGCTGGAGATCGAACTCAAACAGGGCTCCAAGGCCGAGCTGTTTCATCTCGCCCGCACGCTTGCCGACGTCGTGCCGCTTCGCCTCGGCGTGCGCAGCAAGGCCGAACGCGGCTATGAGCTTATCGAGGGAACAAGCGCAGCGGAAAAAGCGCGTCCCGTCAGCGTTCCTGTGGGAGTGGACTCCGGCCAGGCTTTTCGCATCATCGCGCGCAACTGCTTGCGGCAGATCATCGCCAATGAGCCCGCGATGTGCGAGGGCCGCGCCGAGGCACTGCACCAAATGCGCATCGGGCTTCGCCGCCTGCGTGCCGCGATTTCGTTCTTTTCCGAGGTCGTCGCCGACGCCGAACAAGATCTCATCAAGGCTGAGCTGAAATGGATTACGAACGAGCTCGGTCTCGCGCGGGATCTCGACGTGCTGGAAGCCGAGATTTTTTTGCCGCTGCAAAAAGCAAATGCCAACGATGCGACGGTTGCAACCGCGCACCGCCACTTCGAAGCGCGGCGCGCCGAGGCCTATGCGACCGCAAGGGCCTCGATCCGGTCCGACCGCTTTCGTAAGGCCGTGCTGGATATCGTTGAATGGGTCGAGGTCGGGCTGTGGACGAAGAGCGAAGAAGGACGATCGCACGACAGTGAGATTGAACGCTTCGCCGCGGAACAGCTCCGCCGCTTGCGCAAAAACATCAAGCGCAAAGGGGCGCATCTGCGCGACCTGACGGTGGCGCAACGTCACAAGCTTCGGATTCGGTCGAAGCAATTGCGTTACGCGTTGGAATTTTTTGCCGAGACTTTTCCAGGTGAGAAGCAGGAAAGGCGTCACGCGGACATGCTGGATAATTTGAAGGCTCTCCAGGAGGCGCTCGGGAACCTTAACGATCTCGCGCGGTACGACGACTTGATTGCCAGCGCGGCGCAAGATGGCCTGGAGGAAAGTGTCACCCACGCCTTGGATTCGAAGGGTGCCGGCCGCAAGAAGCTTCTTGGCGAAGCCGAGGACGCCTACGAGCGGTTCATTACGGTGAAATCCTTCTGGAAGACGTAAGCTCTTGCAGCGGCTTGCGTGGAAAGCTTGACCGGTATCAAGGCTGGCCGGGCGGGGTCCTCTGCGTGCCCCTGGCCATGGCGGGGTATGTGACGCCGCTGATCGCTGCCGTGGTGATGTCGACCTCATCGATCATCGTAACGGTCAACGCCACGCGCCTTGCAGGCAAGGGGCGGTCATGACGGCGCTGGGCTCCTGCCTTCGGCCCTTGCGCTCGGCGCCTTGGCCTGGCGGCGTTTCTGTGGGCGTTGCACACGAAGCAATTCGACGGATCTTGAAGGGGCTTCTTATCGTGCCCTTGAAGACGAGCCACCGGAGCCTCCCGTGGCCGGGACAAGTCAGGCCAGCAAAGACGGCTAGCCGACCTTATCGGGAATGCCAGCCATCATGGTTTTGCGCAACTGGCTGAGCAGGAACGGCTTTTGTAGGATCTCATGGCTGCGATAGGCGTCCGCTACGCCGGAAGCGCCATAGCCGGTTGCAAAGATGAACGGTATCCCCCTTTTTTCGAGCATTTCCGCCACAGGATAAACCAGCTCGCCGGCCACGTTGAGGTCGAGCACCGCGGCATCGACGCGTTGCGCCGCGAGCATCTCGAGCGCCTGGCCCACTCTGCTTGCAGGCCCAATCACGACACAGCCAAGCTCGTAGAGCATGTCCTCGAGCTGAAGGGCGACCAGGGCTTCGTCCTCGACTACGAGGATGCGCAACCCTTTGAGTCGTAAGCTCTCGGGGGGTTGAAGGGCCGCCTGTCCGTCCGGCTCGATTGAAGGGGCGTTCCCCATGCTGCCCGTCCTTGTTCGCAATCGAATCAGTCTTAATCCCTGTTTTGAATCGGGACGCACCCGAATTGCACGTCATAAATCAGTGGTTGGGCGGCCTATTTGGGCGCGCTTGGTCTTCAAAGCAAGCGGTAGCAAAATTGGGGCCGAATCACGGCTCTAGGGGCGTTTAAGATTGCTCGGAGAAAGGTCCATGCTGCATAGCGATTAGGCATTCAGCGAGGGCAAGCACGGGGGACTGCGATGCTCGAACGGCGTGCGACATGCTCGTCGCGATGCAACGGCAAGCGACAAAAATGGCTAGGCCTCTGATAAATAATGAAAATTTGGTTTGTCAGTGTGCCCAATTTGACAGCATCGTGCGCTGAGTTTCGTGGCGGAAATGTCACAAGATGGCCGAAAACGCCCCTGAATGCCCCCTTAGCAATTTACCTTCCGAGCGGAACGCGTATAAGCAAATCAGAACTCTCTTCGGGAGGTTTCTGTCCAGACCAAGGCGGGGGTTCGCCGGACATGCCGAGAGGGCAATTCGAAGCGAGAGTTTGGTTTAGGCAATATTTATCAGGGAAGGTGGAGATGGAAATGTTTGGGGGACTGACAAAAACATCCAGCCGCATCGCCATCGCAGCCGCACTTGGCATGACGCTCGGCGGATACGCCATGAGCACTCCGGCCAAAGCTGCGGATCTCGGGGGCGACTGCTGCGCGGATCTCGAGGAGCGGGTGGCCGAGCTTGAGGCGACGACGGTCCGTAAGGGCAACAAGAAGGTGTCCGTCACGCTTTCTGGTTGGGTCGTGAAGGCGATCAACTTTTGGGACGACGGGAAGCGAACTGATACCTGGATAGGTGACAAGGACGCCGACCTGACCAGCCGCTTTGCAATTACGGGACAAGCTACGATCGCACCGGGCTGGACAGGTGGTTACAACATCACCGTCACCGCGCCGGGCAATTTCATCGACAACGCCAATCAGACCGGCGGCAACGTTTTTGGCATCGCCTCGAACCAGTTCGGTCAGGACTCTGGCCTCTTGTCAGGCATCAACACGCTGTACTCATACATGTTCATAAAAAGCGACAATTACGGCGCGATCAATTGGGGCTATCTGAGCCCGGCGTCGGACAACCCGGCGGTTCTCGCCGACCTTTCCGGCACTGTGATCGAGTCGAATGCGGTGCTCTTTGAATCACCTTCGTTCTTCTTGCGTCCCAATGGCGCTGGCGGCGGCGGCGGGGACTTTGCCAGCCTCAGCGGTTTTACCATCGGCAACTTCACCAATTGCAATAGCGGTATCGGTCCTATCGGTGTTGACTGCTACGGCGCTCCTCAGAGCGGTGTCCGGTACGACTCTCCGACCTTCGGCGGGTTCAGGTTCGAGGTCAGCTACACTGACTATCTCGGCAACCTGCTCACGTCCAAGGGTCCGGTATTGAATGGCTCAGCCGGCCTTGGGGCCTATGCAACCACCCCGGAAGCATATGACGCTGCCCTGTTCTACACCGGCGATTGGGGCAACTTTAAAGTCTCGGCGGCGTACTCGTATACGCACCTCAATGCGGCCGTCGGCTCTGCAGATATTAACGAGACCAACGAGATCCACCAGGTCGGTGCGACTGTCATGCATGTGCCCAGTGGTATCGGTCTTTACGGCATGTATCAGAACGACCGTGTCGAGGACGGGAGATTTGTGAACGCTGTGACGGGTTCAGTTCAGCGCACGCCCGAGTCCGACGCCTGGTACCTGAAGCCCTTCATCAAGAGGACCTGGAGCCCGATTGGTGCCACGGTTCTCTTCGGCGAGTACGCTCAGTATGAAGACCAGTTCGGCGGCCTCGCTGGAGCCAACGTTTGCGGTCTGGCAGGCCCACTCGCGGGAACGGCGTCGTGCGCGAGCGGTGCGACTGTGGCTGGCATGTTCGTCAACGACTCTGAAGTCGAACGCTGGGGCCTCGGTGTGATGCAGGAGATCGACTCCGCAGCGATGCACCTCTTCGCCCGCTGGCAGCACATGGATGTCGATGTGGACTTCACTGGCCTGAGCGCTGGTGGGACGCTGTCGAACGTCAACCAAGACTTCGACGACTTCGACCTCTTCCAGGTCGGTGGCATCATCTTTTTCTAAGCCATCTACCACACGCTCTTACGGAAGCCGCCCTTCGGGGCGGCTTCTTTTTTGCCAAATGCCTGTCCTTTCCGAGGGCAGGCATTTTTGCTGCGGGGGATGTCGCCGGCGCGGTTTCCAGGAGGGTTGTGCAAACACCGCTCCGAAGCTATCTCTGAGCCAAGGCGCGTAACTCGATGTTTGTCTCGCGCCGGAGTTCGATATGCAAAAGGCAACCTCAGGGGACGGACATCGGCGGGTCCCGGTTCTCGCCGTCAAGAACGTTTCCTATTGGTACGGCTCCAAGAAGGCCCTCAAAGATGTCAGTTTCGACGTCTATCCCGGCAGGGTCACGGCCCTGCTCGGGCCCAACGGCGCCGGCAAGACCACACTTTTTTCGCTGATCACGCGTCTCTTCGATGCATCCGAGGGCCGCATCGAAATCGTGGGACGCTCGCCTTCGGAATGGGGCAGCAAAGCGCTCGCTCCCCTCGGCGTCGTCTTCCAGCAGCCGACGCTCGATCTTGATCTCACGGTCAAACAGAATTTGCGCTATTTCGCTGCGCTCAGGGGCCTAGCCCGCAAGGACGCCGACGAGCGCATGCATCGTGCGCTAGCCGCTCTTGCCATGGGCGAACGTATCGAGGAGCGGGTGCGTTCACTAAATGGCGGGCATCGCCGGCGCGTGGAGATCGCGCGTGCGTTGCTGCACGGTCCGCAACTGCTGTTGCTCGACGAGCCTACGATTGGGCTCGACGTCCCGACCCGTACCGCCATCGTGCGGCATATCCATGAACTCGCGCGCGCGGATAATATCGGGGTGCTCTGGGCAACCCACCTGTTTGATGAGGTGAAGGATGATGACGATCTTCTGGTGCTGGATCGCGGGCGTATTGTTGCGAGCGGAGAGGCTCGCGACATCGTTGCGGAGACGGGCGCGCGGGATCTCGGCGGCGCATTCAGGCTCCTGATTGGCGGCGAGACGGAAGAGGACGTCGCGGCGTGAGTTTTATCCATCTTCTGCGCGCCTTCAGGGGCATCGTGTGGCGCGAAATGTTGCGTTTCTTGCAGCAGAGGGAGCGATTTTTTGCCGCCCTCGTCAGGCCAATGGTTTGGCTGATTATTTTCGCCGCGGGCTTTCGCGCCGCGCTCGGTATCTCGATCATCCCACCTTACGAGACTTACATAACCTACGACGTCTATATCACGCCGGGCTTGCTCGCGATGATCCAGCTTTTCAACGGAATGCAAAGCTCGCTATCGATGGTTTACGATCGCGAGATGGGATCGATGCGGGTGTTGCTGACGACGCCGCTGCCGCGCTGGTTCCTCCTCATTTCGCGCCTCTTTGCCGGGGTAATCGTCTCCCTGTTCCAGGTTTATACGTTCCTCATCGTCGCGCAGCTGCTAGGCGTCGCGCTGCCACCTTGGTACCCGCTCTGGACCGTGGCGGTTCCTTTCTGGCCGGGAGAGCTCGGCATCGTAATACCGCCGATCGAGTATCTCACTGTCCTTCCAGCGCTGATCCTGACGGGCATGATGTTCGGGGCGCTCGGCATGCTGTTGTCTTCAACCATCAAGCAGCTCGAAAACTTTGCCGGCATCATGAATTTCGTGATCTTCCCGATGTTTTTTGCATCGTCGGCGCTTTACCCGTTGTGGAAGATGCAAGAGGGCAGCATGTGGCTGTATTACATCTGCATCTACAATCCCTTCACTTGGGCCGTGGAGCTCATCCGCTTCGCGCTCTACCAGCAGATCAACTGGACCGCGCTTGCGGTCGTGGTCGGGTGCCTGGTGGTGTTCCTCGCGCTGTCCGTGTGGGCCTACGATCCGTCCCGCGGCATCCAGCAACGTAAGGCCGGAGCCGCCGCCGCGGCATAACCGTTGGGAGTGGGAGTCGCCCGGCGCGGCGTTGCGTCCGGTGCGGGATCAGGCGCTGATGAAATTTCCTGGATAGCGCTCCAACAAATCGGCGTGGATTGCTTCGATCGCCGCCGAATCGCGCTTGCCATGCGGCACCGGAATGGTCTCCACCGCAACGACCCGCGTTGGCCGTGGCGCGAGAAGGACCAGTTGATCGGCCAGCAGAAAGGCTTCGCGGGCGTTGTGCGTCACAAGAAGAGCGGTGGTCGGCCGCGCCGACCACACGTCGAGCAGCAGGCGCCTTAGGCGGTCGGCCGTGCGCTCGTCGAGTGATACAAACGGCTCATCCAGCAGAAGGAGATCGGGCCGTGTGGCAAAGGCGCGGGCCAGCGCCACTCGCCGCGCCATGCCGAGCGAAAGCTCTTGCGGATAACGCGGCAACATCTCGGCAATGCCGACAGATTGAGCGAGCTGTTGCAAATCTTCGGGTCCGAAGCCCGGAGCGGCCACGAGCTCAAGGTTTTGCCGCACGGTCCGCCAGGGCAAAAGCCGCGGCTCCTGGAACATCAAACCGATTCGGGTCTCGTCGGCAAATCCGACCTCGCCGGTGAAGTTGTCATCCAGGCCGGCAACAATGCGCAGCAACGTGGTCTTGCCGCAGCCTGATGGGCCCATGAGCACAGTCATGCTGTAGCGGGGGATGTCGAGCTCGAAGTCGCGGATCGCGAGGACAGATGTGCCGTCAGCCCCGAAATACGTCTTCTGTTCGACCCGGATCTTAAACCGGCTTGTTACGCCAGCGTGAGCTATGTCGTTCAATGGGTTGCACCAGGAGATATTCGATTGCCAGCATCACGGCGACAAAGGCGACCGTGTAGCCGAGGATCGCCGTCACGTTGAAAAGCTGAAAGTTGAGGTGGAGCTCGAAGCCGACGCCGTTCGGCCGGCCCAACAACTCCACAACGAGCACAATCTTCCAGATCAAGGAGATGCCGGAGCGGGATGCGGCTGCGAAGTAGGGCTGGAGCTGCGGCAGGGTTACGTTGCGGAGCTTGCTCATGGGCGACAGCCGATAGGCGCGCGCCATCTCGTTCAAGCCCGGGTCGAGCGCGCGGGCACCCTCCCGCAAGGTCACAACGACGTTCGGGATCTTATTGAGAGCAACGGCGCCAATCGCGGCGGCTTCGTTCAGGCCGAACCAGACGTAAGCCAGAATGATGATGACAAGCGCAGGGAGATTGAGAAACACGATTAGCCATGGATCCAGCACCCGGTTGAGAGCAACCGACTGGCCCATAGCCAGCCCGATCACGCTGCCGATAGCCATGGCCAGAACGAACGATGCCGCGACGCGCCAAAGCGTGATGCCGAGCTCCGCAAGCATGTCGCCATGCATGGTCTCGTCGACGATGAAACGGAGAACGGCTGCGGGCCCAGGCAAAAGCCGGCTCTGGGCTATCTCTGCGGCGATAAACCAAATGAGCAGAAAGCCCGCCACGGAGACGAGCGAAATCAACGGCCGGCGAAAATTACGCACAAGCGCGGAGGCCGGAGAGCGGGCGACCGATACGCTCAAGAGCCGCCTCCGTTCCAGAAGGTGCCCGGTGCGAGTTCGGTGCCGGGACCGACCAATCTCTCCCCGCCGAACTCGCGCAGGAATTGATACAGCACCTTGGCGTCGGCTTCATTCTGGGCGACGGATCGCTCCGGGATTCCCTCGCGGTAGCGGCGGCGCAAAGCCTCGAAGGTCGCATCATCGTCGACCTGCATCATCGGCTTCAGCCGTTGCCATTCCTCGTTGGAGGTGGCGAGCAGCTCATCGGCCTTTGCGGCCGCGCGTAGGAAGCCTGCTATCGCTTTCGGGTTTTGCTTCGCCCAGCTCTCGCTGAAGACATAGCCTACCATGGCGACCTCGCCCTTGGCGCCGAGTTCCCGCACCACGTCCTCGACGCCGATCAGCTCGGTAAAGCCCACCGCCTCCAGGCGCGCGGCGTATGGCCAAAAATTGAGAACGGCATCGAGAGCTCCCTGCTTGGCCCGCTCGGCGAGGAGGGGGGGAGCGCCGAATTCCTGTCTGGCCTCAGTCCTGAGGTCGATATTCGCTGTTCGGAGCGCGTAAGCCACGATCAGAAGCCAGCTCTTGTCGAGCGGTCCGCCGGCGACGCCGAGCTTCTTACCCTTGAGATCCCCTAACGTTTTAATGGGGGAGTCGGCGGGAACCATGATGGAACCCAAAGCTGTGGTGAAGGGCGAGAAGGTGAAATTGCCACCGCTGCTGCGCTCGCGCGAGACCCAGAGCCAATCCGTGGCGATGACGTCCGCGGAGCCGCCCTGCAAGCCCAGGGTGGTCGCCTGGGTGCTCGCAAGCGGCATTACGTCGAGCTCGATGCCCTCGGCCGTGTCGAGCCCATTCGCCTGGATGGTGTCCAGAATCCAGCTGACGGTGCCGAATTTGAGGACTCCAACCGTCACTTTTTGCGCGGCCTGAGCCTCCGGGGCGGAAATGGTCGTCAGCGCAAACAGCAGAAGAGCGTACAGACCTAATCGCAACGGGCATTCCTCCACGTTCTTATGCAGACTTTTCACAATTTTGGGCTGACCACACAGCGAGCTGCGGCAGCTCTGCTGCCGCCGGAGCGACAAACTCTGCCCTGGCTCGCCCTGGCGAGTCCCGGAAAAACTATGGCGCGTGAACCGCTTGAGTGGTGGGGCATAATCTAGCGATCCCGGGAAACTTCGCAAGGTTTGCTTGGCCGCCGCATGGCCCTGACCAACCGTCAAAACACTATCGCTCATATAGTCATCCGTGGGCTTTGAGGCGATAGCCGTGGCCGCGCACGGTTTCGAGCAGCGGCTGGCGGCCTTCGGTGTCGACCTTCCGGCGTAGCCGCGCAATGTAGACGTCAATGACGTTGGTTAAGGGGTCCTCGCTGTAGCCCCATACTTGGTTCAGGATGCGGGTGCGGGAGAACACCCTTCCGGGGGCGCTCATCAACAGCTCCAAAATCGCGAGTTCCTTCGCGGTGAGCTTAATGGCCTCGTCACCGCGTCTCACCTCCAGCAAGTCCTTGTCGAGGACGAGGTCCGCGACTTGCAGCACGTTGGAGCTCGGAGCGAAATGGTGCGATCGGCGAAAGAGCGCTTCCATCCGCGCAAGCAACTCATCGAAATCGAAGGGCTTGGTGAGGTAGTCGTCGGCGCCGACCTTCAGCCCTTTGATCTTGTCGTCGAGAGTATCCATCGCAGTCAGCATCAGGATGGGCGTGTGGTCGCCCTCCAGCCGGAGCCGGTTGCAAACATCGTAGCCGTGCATGTCCGGGAGCATGAGATCGAGCACGATGACGTCGAACTCGCCGGTCTTTGCGAGATCGATGCCGGCGCTGCCGGTTGCGGCGACGGTGACGCCATGGTTCTCCGCCCGCAGCCCGCGATCGATAAAGTCTGCGACGCGCGGCTCGTCCTCGATCAGAAGGACGTTCATGTCCGGGCCTCCGCGGGGGCAACCGGCAGCGAGATCGTCGCGGTCGTCCCCTTGCCAAGATGGCTTGCCATCTCAATCCTTCCTTTGTGAGCTTCGACGATCGCCTTAGCCACGGGTAGCCCCAGCCCCAAGCCTTCTTCGTTCAACTGCATGGCATTGCCGCCCCTGCGGAAGCGTTCGAAAATACCCTCGAGTTCTTCGGGAGCGATGCCGATGCCATCATCGGAAACGCGGACGGTAACGACGTCGGCACCGTTCTCGATCGCGAGCTTCACCGTGCCCCTCATCTTGGAATAGCGCACGGCGTTATCCAAGAGCACCATGAAGAGCTGCCGCAGCCGTACCGGATCGCCGCGCACGAAGGTGGATTCACTTCCGTCTTGCAGTTTGATGTCGACCTGCTTGTCATGGGCGATCACCCGCGCGTCGCCGCAGACCTTGTCCAACAGGGCGCCGAGGTCGATGGATTGTAGATTGAGACGCGCCGCGCCGGCGCCTTGGCGGGCGATGAAAAGAAGGTCATTTACGAGCACTGACAGGTGCTTAGCTTGCTCCACGATGCGTTCGATGGAACGCTTGTAGTCCGCCACAGGTTTTTTCTTACCGCGCAATGTGATCTCCCCCTCCCCGCGGATCACAGTCAGAGGGGTGCGTAGCTCGTGGCTGATGTCGGCGAAAAAGCCACGTCTGGTTTCGTCGATCTTGCGCAAAGATTCGTTGGCCCGGCGGAGCTCCTCGGTCCGCTCCTCCACCAAGGTCTCGAGATTGGCATGAGCGTCCTGCAATGCCTGGCGATGAACCTGGAGGTCGCCCGCCATGCGGTTGAAGCTGCGGCCGAGATCGGCGAACTCGTCGCGGCCGGAGATGGCGATGCGGTGAGATAGGTCGCCTTCGGTGAGCTTGGCGGTGCCGCGCAGAAGCTCGGCGAGAGGCGCGCGCAGCCCCTGCAACAGCAAGAGGGCAAGCCCGAGCGTGGCAACCACCGCAAGCACGGCGTGGACTTGGCTCACGTTCTCCAGCCGCCCCAGCAGCCGGGCGGCGTCGGCATCGATCCTGATAACTTCGGCGGTTTCGTCGGCAACGGCGACTTCGATCAGTTCGTTGAGCTTCCGATCAATGCCGCCTTTGAGGAGATCGATCAACCGCTCCCAGGCCGCGTCGGGTCGGCCGCGGCTGCGGAGCTGCTCGACCTCGCCGAGTTGATCAAGGGTGTGCTGGAACTCTTGCCGGATCGCCCCCAGGCGATCGAGCTCGGCGGAGGCGTCCTTGCGCTCCTGGGGCGGAACGAGGGCAAGCTCTCTTTCGGTAAGGTCCTGCAACGCAGCCAAGTCGGATTCGATGACCTTGTTCAGGTAGGCGGCGCCGAGCGGACGGTCGCTCATCCCGGTCAGCAGCGTGTCGGTCCAGGCCTTGAACAGCTGCTGGCTGTGCCGGGAAAGCTGCAGTTGGCGCTCCAGCTGCTCGTGGGAGAGGCGCGAACGGTTGAGATAATCATGCGACTGGGTCGAGCCCCAGTAAGCCAGCCCCGCCGCCGAGAGAGACAAGGCAAGCAGAAGTCCCGCAGTGATGAGGAGCTTGGTGCGATAGCGCATTAAGGAGCCTGTGGGACGAAGCCAGTCACGCGGTCAATCTGCCGGCACCCGGGCGAGTGCTTCGGTTGCGGATAGCTATACTCCATTTTGATTTTGCCTGTCTTAGAGGCGGGGCTTCCAGGGCCGGAAAGGGCGTCTCAACAGGCGTGTTATGTATGTTGCCTGATATTCCCGGGAATGGTGCCAGCTCTTCCAAGTTAGGTTTGGACATTTGCCATGTTGCGGATAAATGAAGGTAAAAGAGGTGGGGGGGCGCTTTTGCGACTGGTTCAGGGTACTGCACGCTCTGTTCACATGGGCCTTTGGGCGGCCGCGGTCGGCACCGCGATGCTGGCGCTCGCCGGAGCCCCCGATCAGGCCGCGGCGAATTCGAAATTCCCGAGGTCGATGCCGAGAAGGGCGCCTTCGAGGCCGAATATCGCGGCGCAACACCCAACCTGGAACAGCCCGCCGGCGAGTCGCTGGAGTTTGCGTCGCTTGGCGTCGAAACGCCTAGACCCAGCGTGCCCCCGCGGCGCGGGATGAGCACGAACTCTATCTCTCATCCGCGCACGAGGACGGCGAGGGCGACGGCGAAGCAAAACCCAACTCCGAGCAGGGCCGGGAGTGGAGCCTGGGCGTCGGGGTGCTGTTCGGGCTGACCGATGCGACCGCCGATACCGCGCTGCGCGTGACCTTCGCGGTGGAGTATTAGGATGGCATCGCTCTTATCGACAGCAGCTTCCCGAGCGTCAGCGGCATCGCTGATTTTGGCGGCGTCCGCCGGGCTGGCTATGGCAGAATTCGAAATTCAGGAATCGACGATCGATCCTGGCGAGATCCAGCTGCAATATCGCGGCGCATGGCATTCAGGCTTACCGAAGGGAAGCAGCATCGAACAGGTGCTCCCCGATGACGAAGAAGCGCCCTTGCGCCAGGGCCATGAGTTCGAGGTGCAAGTGAGCCTTACCGGTCACTGGCTGGTGGCCGTAACGCATGGCTTTGACCAACCCGACGGCGACGATTTCCGACTGAGCGCCATCGAAGCCGAGACACAGTTCGAGTTCATTACGCGCGAGGGAGACGGGCTTGGGTTCGCCATCCAAGGCGGCACCGAACAGCCCGTGTTCGACGCGCGGGACGAACAAGGCTCCCGAAATACATATCGGTCCGATTGTCGAACTGGCCGAGAAGAAGGCAGTGCTGACGCTCACCCATTATTTTTCAAAGAGCTGGGCAACCTTTCCGAGCAGGAGGGCATCGGCTTCGAATATGGATGGCAGGCGAGATACGAGGCAACGGAGCGTCTGTCGCTCGCTTTGGAAATGTTCGGCGAGATCGAGGACATGGCCAATGCGGGCTCGTTCAACGAGCAACTGCACAGCATCGGCCCTGCGTTCTACTATACGTTTGGCAAGGACGACGAAGGTGGGAACGGCAATGGCGAGCCGCCGACACCCGAGCTCACCGTCAGTCTCGGCGGCCAGTTCGGGCTTACCGGTGCAAACTCAGACTTCGCTTTGAAAGTCTTTGTCGGATACGAGTTCACGCCCCGCCTGTTACGCTGACAGGAGTAGCGGGATGCAGCTCAGCGGACCGTAAACTTGAACGGGACCGAGATCTCGAGTCGATCGCGGTTGAGGCCCTTGGGAATCGGCGGGAAGGGCGCCGATTTTTCGATCGAGGCGATCGCTGCATCGTCGAGAACCTTGGAGCCCGAGCTCTTGGTGATCTTGTGCGCGGCAATCCCGCCATTGGCGTCGACGGTGAATTGCACCACCGCAGTGCCGATGAGTTCGGTACGAAGATTCACTTTATGTTTCTCGAGATGAGTACGCAGCGTTCCCAGATAGGCCGTGTGCGTCGTGGTATCGCCGCCCTTCTTCTGGACGCCTGAGCTCTCGCGCTGCGCTGCGACACTCTCTTGCTGCAAGGTGGCGACCTGCTGCGGCAGGGGCTGCTTGACGACCTCCGGCTGCGGCTCCTTCACCTCCTCGCGCACGGGCTCCTCGAGCTCCTCCGGCTCGGGCTCCTCGATCTCCTCCGGCGCCTTGACATCCAACTGATCGGGACCCGACTCAGAGGCGACGACCTGGCGTTCCTCGATCGGTTTGACTTCTTCGGGTTCTTCAACCGGGAGCTTTTCCTGCTCCACCGGTTGCTTAACCTCCTCGGGGAGGGGTTGCGCCATGGCCATCTGCACCGGAGGCGCCTGCACCTCTTCGATCGCGACCTGATCCTCGCCGAGCTTGGCGAAGCCCTCAAGCATCATGCCCTGCTCGACGACCATGATGTCCTCGCCCGCGCCCTGCTCGAGCGCGGTGCCTCCGGCTGGCGCAAGCATGAAGGCGGCGAAGGCGAAGTGAGCGCCAAGCGAGAACAGCCAAGTCAGGAGACGGAGCAACATGACAACCTGCGGGGGGCTAGTGAGCTCCCCCGTTCGCCTTGGGTTGCGATAGCAGGGAAACGCGCGCGTAACCACTCTGGCCCACTCGGCCGAGGATGTCCATGACCTCTCCATAGGCGCGCTTCTTGTCGGCGCGGACATAGACCACGGCGTCGCCTTCGGCCGAGCGCAGCGCCTGGAGGCGTGGGATCAGCGTATCTTGGCTGATTTGCTCATCGCGGATGTAGAGCGACCCGTCGCCGCCAAGCGACACGATCACCGGCTTCTTCGGCTGGCTGATGCGAGCCGCCGAGGTGTTTGGCAGCTCGACCGGAACGCCGGTCACGAGCAGCGGCGCGGTGATCATGAAGATGATGAGCAGCACGAGCATCACGTCGACCATGGGCGTGATGTTGATCTCGGAGATCGGCCGGTATTCGGCCTCCTCGCCCGGAGTTCCACGATTGCCGAGTGACATTGCCATCAGGAGTGCTTCCCTGCGCGCAGCGGCTCGACGGTGGCCCCGCGGGGACGCCGCGGCTCCGCGCGCTCCGGGCGGCCCTCGCCCATTACGACGTCGCGGGCGATCTCCACGACCGAGCTGTTGCCGCGCGCATAGGCGCGCCCGAGCGCTACGGCGATCTGATTGTAGGCCATGACGGCCGGAATGGCCGCAGCCAGGCCGAGCGCCGTCGCGATCAAAGCCTCGGCGATGCCGGGCGCCACGACGGCCAGGCTCGTGTCTTTCTGCTGCGCGATTGCGGTGAAGCTGTTCACGATGCCCCAGACGGTTCCGAACAAGCCGATGAACGGCGCGGCGGAGCCGATCGTGGCGAGAAAAGGCAGTCCGACCTCAATGCGCTGCACTGCGATTTGAGCGCCGCTCGCATGGCCGTTTCAACGCGATAACGCTTTTCGGTGGGCGTGTCCTCTTGGCTGATATCGGCCTCGCGCTCGCCGGCCTGCATAACGGCGCGCACTAGACCGCGCTCGGAATGGCTGTCTCTCGCATTGGCCAAGCGGCGAATGGAGCGGTTTAGCCACCAGATCCTGACGATCTTCTCGAAAATGATTGCCCAGCACGCCACCGAGGCCACGACGAGAATGATTATCACGCCCTTGACCACTGGGTCGGCCTGCATAACGAGGCCCCAGACTGAGTAGTCGGGCGCCGCTGCGATGGCGATCTCCTGCTCCACGGGATCGAATCCTTTACTTCGTCAGTTGCACATTGGTGAGAGTGGATGCAGTGATGTTCTGCAGGCAATCGTCGAGCGGACCCGCCTCGGCTTTGCATTCCATCACGTCGTTGATCAAGAAACTGCCGACCTCATCGCAAGCGATCCCTTCGAGGTCGAAGAGCTTGACCGTGCGCTTGTTGGCCTTCAGCGGCGCGAGCTCGACGGCAAACCGGCGGCCGATCACCCCATCGGGGCGGAAGAGCACGAGGTCGAGTTTCAACGCCGAAAAATCAGTGCTGCGCTTGTTCTGGATCACCAGGTAGGCACGGCATTGCTTGTCCTGAGGCTCGAGCTTGTTGAGTTCGATGGCGATCGAATTTTCCTGGGCCCAGGCGGCGCCGAAACCGAGCAGCGCCGTGCTAACCCAAAGATGACGGTCACAGGGACGGCATTCGAGAGCATGGCTGGACCCCTTAAAAATTATCAAGGTGAGTGCGCTTCCAGTAAAGCTGAACCAGGCTACGCGCAATTGCCCAAGGAATGGGTGCTCGCGAGCCAAGCTGGAGATCTCGTTCAGAATGTTCCTTACCATTACACAGGACGGCCCTCAGCTTGGCGTCATTCCCCCGCGGCCGTTCTCTTGGGCTTCAAATGCCGCCGGCCGCCCATATCGGGAAAATCGGGCAAATTTTTTGCCGAGATTGCTTCAGGCTCTTTTGCTAATCTAGCCACCATCAAGAATCGAGCTCGGCAAGGCTCAATTTGGGGCGGGGGTTTGCGATACCACCTGAACGTACTGCGCTTTGCGCAACGCTTGGCGCTGACGGTTGCGGCCTCTGGTCTGGCAGCCTTCGGGCTGACATTCGTCACCACCGATACGGCCGTGGCGGAATTCGAGATCCAGGAATCGGGGGTCGAGAAGGGCGAGGTCGAGCTCGAATATCGCGGCGCCGTGCATTGGGGCTTCCCCAGGCGCGAGCGTGAGAGCGCCGAGGAGGGCGAGGGGGGCGGCGCCCTGGACGAGGAAGAGGAGGGCGAGTTCCTCCGGCAAAGCCACGATATCGAACTCCAGTGGAGCGTTACGGACCGCTGGATGCTGTCAACCGCTCTTAGCGCCGATGAACCGCTCGACGAGGACTTCGATGTGAGCTCCGTCGAGTTCGAGCCGCAATATGAGCTGGTCGAGCGGGATGGCAATGGCTTCGGCCTTGCATTTCTTGGGGCCTACGGGTTTGCGACGCGCGGTGGCGAGGCCGATGAAATCGAGTTCGGACCCATTGTCGAGCTGGCAAGCGGCAGGGCGTTACTGACGACCAATACATTCTTCACGAGCCAAGTCGGCGAGCACAGGGAGACCGACGGACTCGGCTTCGAATATGGCTGGCGGGCCCAATACGGCGTCGCCAAGAAATGGGGCATTGGCGTCGAGATGTTCGGCGAGATCGAGGATCTCTCCAATGCCGGGTCGTTCAACGACCAGCAACACAGCATCGGCCCTACCCTGTTCTTTAATCCCGGCGGCGACGATGACGACGACGACAACGGCAATGGAAATGGAAATGTCAACGACAAAGTCGCCGGCCCAGCAAAAGCGGAGTTCTCCATGAATGTCGGCGTTCAATTCGGCCTGACCGACCTCACCTCCGACACGGCATTGAAATTTCAGGGTGGACTCGAGTTCTAGAAACACGCCCTGACCGACTTGAGTTCGAGATGGCGGCCTTCGCGAAGGACGGCGGCCGCTTCTTTTTGGCTTGACGAGGCGGGGCCTCAGCCGCATTTCATCTTCATCATGCTGATCAAGGTGCTCGGTTCGGCGGCGGGCGGCGGCCTACCGCAGTGGAATTGCAATGGCCGCAACTCGGCCGACGCGCGCAAAGGCGGGGGCGGGATCGTGCCTCGCACGCAAGCCTCGGTCGCGGTCAGCGCCGACGGCAAACAATGGGTGCTGCTCAACGCCGCGCCTGATCTGCGTCAGCAAATCAATGCCACGCCTGAGCTCCATCCGACGCCCGATGGCGGTCCGCGCAACAGCCCGATCAAGGCGGTGGTGCTGACCAATGGCGACGTCGACGCCATTGCCGGGCTGTTGTGCCTGCGCGAAGGTCAGCCGCTCACCGTTTATGGCACGGCCCGCGTGCTGGACGTGCTGGCGTCCAACAGCGTGTTCGACGTGCTCAATCCTCGGCTGGTCAGGCGCGAGGCTATGACCTATGGGGAGCCATTTGCGGTCGAGGGTCCGTCAGGTGCGGTGGGGATCGATATCGAGGCCTTCTCGGTGCTGGGCAAGGTCCCGCTTTATCTCGAAGACCAACAGGCAGGGGCCGATCTCGGCACGCAGGAAGGCGATACCACCGGACTGAAAGTGACCGACACGGCGAGCGGTCGGCACTTCTTCTATGTGCCTGGCTGCGCCAAGGTCGACGAGGCGCTGCGTGCTCGGCTTAAGGGCGCGCCGCTGCTGTTCTTTGACGGCACGCTCTACACCAATGACGAGATGATCGCCCAGGGACTGCTCAACAAGACCGGCGAGCGCATGGGCCACATGAATATGTCCGGAGAGGGAGGCAGCATCGCGTCGCTTGCCCCTCTCGACATCGCCCGGAAAATCTTCATCCACGTCAACAACTCCAATCCCGCCCTGCGCGAGGACTCGCCGGAGCGAGCCGCCGTGGAGCAAGCCGGCTGGGAAGTCGGCTATGACGGGATGGACGTGCGGACCTAGCCCGCGCGGTTTGGACGCAACTCGCCGAAGGCCACGATGTTGTCGTTGCGTGGCTCCGCTGCAGCCTTTTCCGCGGCCTTCATCCAATAAGCATCGATGCGCTTGGCAAAGGAGCGCGCTCCCTCCACAAAGAGCGTTTCGCCATGGGCGCGCGCTTCGCGCCGCAGCGCTTTGTGACGCTTACGACAGCGCTTCAGGAAAGCGGCCGTGTCCTCCGGGCTTCCAAACATCATGGTCGGAGTGGAGATGAGGCGGACCAAAAGGGCGATGTCGTGGTCGTCACCCAGGATTTGCGACAACGCACGGGCGCCTTCGGCTCTAGAGGTGAGATCCACCGGCTGGCATGGGGTTAGAAGCTGCATCTGGCGCCAATGATGCTGAACGCCTTTGCGCCATTCGTGGAGATCTTCGGCGCTCTCCGTTAAAAGCGCATGACCGGACGAGGCGCGTGATGCGCGATAACAACGCTTTAGCCCCTTCGCGAGGGGACTGAAATCGTTGGGGTAGACGCAAAGCGAGGCGAAGGCCGGCCGCAATGCGCGCAGGCCGCGCAGAGCGTCGGACGCTGCGCTCCGCTCGAGATTTTGCTCCGCGACGTGGCGACGCTTCTGCAGCCAGCCACGCAGGGATTGAATGGGGGTCGCGGTGTTTTCGCCGGACTGATCGTCCTTCTCCAATTTGTCGATGGCGTCGATCAGCGCCTGGGCATCGCGCGCGGGCGCGAGGCTTCGCGCGATGCGCGTCACCTCATCGTTGAGATGGGCGAAGATCGGTTCAGGCAGGCCGGGACGCGCCAGCACTAAAAGAGAACGCAGTCGTTTCAAGCACTTGCGAGTGCTGTGAACGCCGCTGTGGCGATCGGGAGGGGTGGACAGCGCCGTTTGGGCGATATCGAGCTGACCGAGGGCGACGCGGCGCAGCGCCTCGCTCGGCGATATGGCTGAATCGAGGATATAGCTCATCAGACCCCCCGCTCCTCCGGGGATGATCCTCGGCCAGAGGGCCGTGGGTCAAGTCCCATTCTGTCGCGTCAGGGCGGAGGCTTGCCTGTGGATAAGTTGCGCCAGGGGGCCGTCGCTTCGAGCCAGTTTTGCGTTTGCTGCTCAGGATCTTGGTTTGTCACAATGTCAGTGACGACGGCCGCGCAATCGGCGCCCGCTGCAAGCGCATCTGGAACCCTTTCGAGCGTGATGCCGCCGATCGCAACAAGCGGACAACGGACGAGTGCGCGCCACTCCGCCAAGCGGTCGAGCCCTTGCGGCGCCCACGGCATCTCTTTCAGCTTCGTTGGATAGATCGGTCCGAGCGCGACATAGTCGGGAGCGGCGGCAAGAGCGGTCTCGAGCTCCTTGGGACTATGAGTGCTGATGCCAATCCTGATCCCGGCCGCCTTGATCATTCCGAGATCGGCGGTCCGAAGATCGTCCTGGCCGAGATGCACGAAGTCGGCGCCAGCGGTAATTGCCTCGCGCCAATAATCGTTGACCACAAGCTGGCAGCGATGGTCGGCGCAGAGCTGCATCGCGCGCGCGATCTCGGCGCCGACGGCGCCGGCGTCCACATTCTTGAGGCGGAGCTGCACGAGCTTAATGCCTTCGCCGAGCAGCCGGGCGAGCCATGCCGTGTCGGGGACAATCGGATAGAAGGGGTCTAGTCTGAGCACGATCAGGTCTTGGCGAAGAATGGCCGTCAGGACGCGTGATCGATCTTGAAGAAGGGCGTGCCTGCGACCGGGGTTGACGGCGATGCCATGTCTTGCGGCTCCAGCAGTCCAGCCTCGAAAGCAAGGCGGCCGGCTAGCACAGCTTTTGCGAAGGCGTCCGCCATCTTGACGGGATCGCCGGCTTTAGCGACGGCGGTGTTGAGGAGCACGGCATCATAGCCAAGCTCCATGGCCTCGGCCGCGTGGGAGGGCGTGCCGATACCTGCGTCAACGATGAGCGGCACGCCGGGGAAGTGGGCACGGAGGATTTTCAGCGCCGTCTTGTTAATGAGCCCACGAGCAGAGCCGATGGGCGCGGCCCATGGCATCAGAACCGAACAGCCCGCCGCGATCAGCCGCTCGGCGGCACTGAGATCTTCGGTGGTGTAGGGAAGGACCTCGAAACCTTCTGCCGCGAGGATCGCTGCCGCCTCGACGAGACCGAACAGGTCGGGCTGGAGCGTATCGTCATTGGCGATGACCTCGAGCTTGATCCAAGACGTGCCGAACAGTTCGCGCGCCATATGCGCCGTGGCGACGGCCTCTTTCACCGTGCGGCAGCCGGCAGTGTTGGGGAGCACGCGCCGACCCAGCCGCTCGATCAGCTCCCAAAAGCCTTGCCCCGCCCGAGCGCGCGCGGACTCACGCCGCAGCGACACCGTGACGATCTCGGCACCGGACGCCTCGACCGCACGGCGCAAGACGTCAGGGGAAGGATATTGCGCCGTCCCGAGCAGGAGCCGGGAGGAGAAGCGGGCGCCATAAAGCTCTAGCATCAGCCGCCCTGCCTCGGCGCAACGATTTCGATTTCATCGGCCTGCACCAGTCGCGTCGCGGGCCGCTGCCCAGCGGCCACGAACGTTCCATTCACCGCTGTTGCGATCTTGGCGTCCGCATAGCCCAGTCTCGCGCAGAGCTCATCGAGGGTGCGCGCGTCGGTGGCAAGCGGCTCACCATTGACCCTGATCTGCACCGAAAACCTCCGCGTTCTGTTCGCCCGTGTCGATGAAGCGGGCGACAAGTTCTGCAAGCACGGGCGCCAGCAGAAAGCCGTGGCGATAGAGCCCGTTCACATAGATATAGCCGTTGGCGTTGATAATCCTAGGGCGGTTGTCGGGAAAGGCGGGACGCGCGCCGGCGCCGGACATGAGGATCTCGGCCTCTCCAAAGGCGGGGTCGAGCGCATAGGCTGCGGTGAGTAGCTCAAGCGCCGAGCGTAGGCTGATGGGCCCCGTTTCTTGGCTTTCGATCACGGTCGCGCCGATCATGTAGAGACCGTCGCCCCAGGGCACCACGTAGAGGGGAAACCGTGGATGGAGCAGCCGGACGGGGCGGCTGATCCCGACTTCCTTGGAGCGGATCACGATGCGCTCGCCGCGCACCCCGCGCAGTGACGGGAGGACGTCCTGCGCCGCAAGACCACGGCAATCAACGACGATATCGGCGCCCTGCGGTGTATCGGCAGCGCCGAGACGGAGCGTTGCGCCGGCCGCGAGTGCCTCGTCGAGCAGGAAGCGCAGCGCGGGTTCGGGCGCTACATGCGCCTCGTCCGGGTAGTACAGCGCGCCACTTACGCGTTTGGCGAGGTCAGGCTCGATCGCGGCGAGGGCGGCACCGTCAAGCTGCTGATAACCGCTCGTCATGCGCGCAAAACGGTCGAGCAGAACGCGATCTCGTGACTGAGTCACCACTAGGCTGCCATTGGCAATCGTGCCGGGATAAATTTCACGCCAAAGCGCGATCCCGCGCATTCCGAGCTCGCGGATTACGGCTTCGGCGCTTTCCTCCTCGCAGCGCGGCGCGAGCATCGCGCCTGCATGAAGGCTGCAGGCTTCGCTGAACGGCTCCGCCGCGCGCTCATAAATCGTGACGGCATTGCCACTTCGGGCAAGCAGCAACGCTTGCCAAAGGCCGACGACGCCTGCCCCGCGTATCGCGATCGATTTTTGGACGGTGGCCATTGCGCGAGGTCGGGCCTTCTAATCTCCGAGCGCGACGCCGTCGCGGCGCGGGTCGGCGCCCCCCTCCAGTCCGTCCGGCGTCACTGAGATGATGTGCAGGCCGCTCGAAAGCGGAACGCGCTCGACCTTGTGTCCAAGCGCTTGCATGCCCTTCGCCAGCGGATCGAGTGCGGGCCCGGGTTCAAGCAAGAAGCTGTTGCCCGGTGCGCCAAAATTCGCAAGTGCGGCCGCCTCGGCGGGATTCAACTTCCAATCGGTGAGGGCGAGAAGCGCCTTCAAGTTAAAGAGTGCGATCGCGCCGCCGCCGGGCGAACCCAGTACATGACGCAACTCGCGGCCTTCGGCAAAGACGATGGTGGGGTCCATTGTGCTGCGCGGGCGCTTATTACCCTCAACACGATTTGCGACGGGACGTCCCTCCGCATCTACCGGTTCGAATGAAAAGTCGGTGAGCTGGTTGTTGAGCAGAAACCCGCGCACCATGAGGCGCGCCCCGAAGGCCTGTTCAATGCTCGTGGTCATGGAGAAGGCGTTGCCGGCGTCATCGACGATGGAAATCTGGCTTGTGCCCACGCTCTCCTGCGTGGCGTCGTTTCCGAATGAGCCCTCGCGAGTGTTCGGCGGCGTGCCGGCAACCACATTTTGGAGCGCACGATCGGGATTAATCAGGGCGCGGCGCTCGGCGAGATAATTTGTATCGAGAAGCCCTGCCAGCGGCACGCTGATAAAGTCACTGTCGGCAAGGTATCGGGCGCGGTCAGCGTAAGCGAGACGCTCCGCCTCGGCGATGAGATGCGTGGGCTCGACCTGTAGCGGTGTATTGCCGAGGTCGAATGGTGCTGCGATGCCCAGCGTTTGCGCTCCGGCGACGCCACCCGACGACGGGGGACCCATGCCGCAGACCTCGTAGCCGCGATAGGGCGTGCAAAGGGGGTTACGTTCCTTGGCGCGATACGCGGCAATGTCGGAGGCGGCGAGCTTGCCCGCGCCGCGTGGATCTTGGGCGACCGCTGCGGCGATGTCCTTCGCGATTTCGCTCTCGTAGAAAGCCTTCGGTCCTTCCTGCGCGATGAGACTCAGGGTCTCGGCGAGCTTAGGATTGCGGAGCTTGTAACCGGTGGGCCACGCCTTGCCATCTTTGTCGAAAAGATAGGCGCGGGCCGCGGGGGAGAAGCTTTTCGGGCCGATGTCGGCGAGTTGGGTCGCAAGGCGCGGCGGGACGGGAAAGCCGTCGCGCGCGAGCGCGATGGCGGGCTCGAACAAATCGGGCCAGGGCAATTTGCCGAATTTCTGATGCGCGAGCGCGAGACTTGCGAGCGCGCCGGGCACGCCGACAGAGCGGCCGCTGGCCATTACGTCGGCGCGTGGGAGCGGCTTGCCAGCGGGGCCGAGGAACAAGTCAGGCGTGGCTGCGGCGGGCGCCGTCTCGCGGCCGTCGATGCTGGTCAGGCTTTTGACGCTCGCGTCCCAGTAGAGGATGAAAGCGCCGCCGCCGATGCCTGAGGATTGCGGCTCGACGAGGTTGAGGACCATTTGCGTGGCGATGCCGGCGTCGACGGCGCTGCCGCCCTTGCGCAAGATCGTAAGGCCGGCTTCCGCCGCCAGCGGATGCGCCGCGACCACCATATGCCGCTTCGCTTTGACGAGAGGCTTTGGCGTGAAGCCGCTCGCGCCCTCAGGCTGCTCGAAGGCGTGAGCCCGTCCGGTAAACTCGCTCGTGTGGAGTGTGGCGAGCAGCGCGAGAAGTGGGGTAAAAATGGCGAGTGAGCGGTTCATGCCGGGAGCATAGCCGGTTTGGGCTGACAGGGGCCACAGCTGCACGGGCTCGAATTACAATCAGGATGAAGTCGCGGTGCATCTAATGGAAATCGCGTGACTTCGGGATGATGCGCTCCGTCCGCGGGTGGCGCCTTGGGTGCCAGCGTGGATGACGCCTTTTCCGTCCGCCTTCGCGCGGGTCCTCACCGCCCGGATGCTTGACCTCGTCGGCGCGGGCGACGGGAGGATTGAGCGCGGCGGGGTCGTCTTGGCGCTGCCGCCAGGACGCTGGATCGGGGCGGCGCACCTCGTCGGCATTGGCGATGGGGATGGTGACTGTCTCGGCGTCCTCGGTGAGGAGGCGGAGCCAGTCGCTGCGGTCCTCCAGACGATCGGCGACGACATGGATGATGTCCTCGTGGCGCTGGAGGCGGCCATGCACCACGATCAGCCGCGCGCCCATGACCACCACGCGCTCCCGCTCCAGCACCTTGGGCCAGATCACCGTGTTGGCGACGCCTGTCTCATCCTC
>NZ_JBPCOU010000006.1:0-26422 GCF_050999895.1 Methyloceanibacter sp.
GAGGTCGGGTTCGTCTACCAGTTTCATCACCTCCTGCCAGAGTTCACGGCGCTCGAAAACGTCGTGCTGCCGCAACTCATCTTGGGGCTTGGCCGCAGGGAAGCCGAGGACCGTTCGAAGGAGCTTCTGGGCAATCTTGGCCTGAGCGAGCGTTGGGATCATCGGCCGGCGCAGCTTTCCGGGGGTGAGCAGCAGCGGGTCGCCATTGCGCGGGCGGTCGCAAACGGGCCAAAAGTGCTGTTGGCCGACGAGCCGACCGGCAACCTCGATCCACCCACAGCAGACCGCGTGTTCGAGCAGTTGCTCTTGCTCGTGCGCCAATCCGGGGTCGCCGCAGTGATCGCCACCCACAATCTGGACCTCGCCGCCCGCATGAACCGCGTCTTACGCCTTTCCGACGGACTTCTCGTGGAGGAGGAGATCGCCGTCCGCAGCATTGCGGTCCAGTAGACACCCGGGTAACAAGTCAGCCTTGCTGTCGGAACAAAATAAGAACATTCTTAGGGGTGGATAGCTGGGATGGCGGCGCATGCTTCGTTGCCGCCTCTTGCGAATCCGGCGGTAATGATCGCTCGGTCAGACCAGGAGAAAACGCGTGGCGAAGAGCGCAGCCCCTTTCGTGCATCTGAGAGTGCACTCGGCGTACTCGCTGCTGGAAGGGGCACTGCCGATTGCGCGACTCGCGGCGCTCGCGAAGGCCGACGGCACCCCCGCCATGGCGCTCACCGATTCGAACAACCTCTTCGGTGCGCTTGAGTTCTCGACCTACATGGCAGAGGCTGGCGTGCAACCGATCATTGGCTGCACCCTGAACCTCACCTTCTCCAGCGAGGCTAAGCCGACGCCGGGATCGGACATGCGCTTGCGGAGCGAAGGCCGCATCGCAGTTATTGCCAAGGACGACCGCGGCTACGCAAACCTCATGCGGCTCTCCAGTGCCGCCTATCTTGCGGCTGCGGAAACCGGAGAGGTGGTCACCTCGATTGCCGACCTCGCGCAATACACCGAAGGCCTGATTGCGCTGACCGGAGGTCCCGATGGCGTCATCGATCTGGCTCTGGCGGAGAACAATCTCGATGTCGCGCATGCGCGCCTGGAGGCATTGCACACGCTCTTCGGAGACAGACTCTATGTCGAGATTCAGCGGCATGGCTTGCAGCGGGAGAGGGCGGTCGAGCCTCTACTCCTGAAACTTGCCTATGACAGCGACCTGCCCATTGTCGCCGCCAACGAGCCCTATTTCGGAACGGTCGAGGACTACGAGGCGCATGACGCGCTGCTCTGCATCGCGGCGGGAAGCTATGTCGCCGTCGACGAACGCCGCCGCTTAAGTCCGGAGCACTATTTCAAATCCTCCGAGCAGATGCGGCAGCTCTTCGCCGATCTGCCGGAAGCTCTCGACAACACAGTCGAGATCGCGCAGCGCTGCTCCTACCGCCCCACCGAACGCACACCGATGTTGCCGCAATCCTTGCCTGGCAGCGTGACCGGTGCCGCGCAGGCGGAGATCGAGGCCGCCGAACTGAGGCGTCAGGCCGATACGGGGTTGGCGGCGCGCATCGCGCAGGATGGTGTTGCCGCCGGGTCTAACGAGAAGGCTTACGCCGAGAGGCTGGCCTTCGAGCTCGATGTCATCACCTGGATGAATTATCAGGGCTACTTCCTCATCGTCGCCGACTTCATCCAGTGGTCGAAGGCGCACGGCATCCCGGTGGGCCCGGGGCGCGGATCGGGCGCGGGGTCTCTAGTCGCCTACGCGCTGACCATCACCGACCTCGATCCCATCCGGTTTGGGCTTCTTTTTGAGCGGTTCCTCAATCCGGAACGCGTGTCCATGCCCGACTTCGACATCGACTTCTGCCAGGACCGCCGCGATGAGGTGATCGCTTATGTGCGCGAGCGCTACGGCCAAGACCGTGTCGCTCATATCATCACCTTCGGTAAGCTACAGGCGCGCGCCGTGCTGCGCGACGTCGGCCGCGTGCTGCAAATGCCCTATGGCCAGGTCGATCGTCTCTGCAAGCTCGTGCCCAATAACCCTGCCAATCCCGTCACTCTGGGCCAGGCAATCGCCGGCGAGCCGCGCCTGCAGGAATCCCGCGATCAGGAGCCGATCGTGGCCAAACTGCTCGATATCGGCCAGCGCCTGGAGGGGCTCTACCGCCACGCCTCCACCCATGCCGCCGGCGTCGTCATTGCCGACCGGCCGCTGACCGAGATCGTCCCGCTTTACCGCGACGCGCGCGCCCAACTCCCGGCAACGCAATTCAACATGAAATGGGTCGAGGCCGCAGGCCTGGTGAAATTCGATTTTCTCGGCCTCAAAACCCTGACGGTGATCGAGACAGCGCGGCAGCACCTTGCCCGCGCGGACATTGCGCTGGATCCCGCGCGCCTGCCGCTCGACGATACCCCGACCTACGAGCTACTCCAGGCGGGCGATACGGTGGGCGTGTTCCAGCTCGAAGGTCAGGGCATGCGTGATGCGCTGCGCAAGCTCAAGCCCGACCGCTTCGAGGACATCATCGCGATCGTGGCCCTGTACCGGCCGGGTCCGATGGACAACATCGATACTTACGTCAATCGCAAACACGGCCGCGAGCAGATCGAAACGCTTCATCCCTCGATCCAACCGATTCTGGACGAGACGTATGGCGTCATCATCTACCAGGAGCAGGTGATGCAGATCGCTCAGGTTCTCTCCGGCTACTCGTTGGGCGAGGCCGATCTGCTGCGGCGCGCGATGGGCAAAAAGATCAAGGCGGAAATGACCGCGCAGCGAAAGCGCTTCGTCGAAGGCGCTATTGCAAACGGGGTCGACCGCTCACGCGCCGACTATATTTTCGAGCTCGTCGCGAAATTCGCCGGCTACGGCTTCAATAAGTCTCACGCCGCAGCCTACGCTCTCATCGCCTATCAGACCGCCTACCTCAAGGCGAACCACGCCACGGAGTTCATCGCCGCCTCCATGACCCTGGACGTCGGCAACGCCGACAAGCTTAATGGCTTTGCCCAGGAGGCACGTCGTCTTGGCATTCGTATCGAGCCGCCCTCGGTCAACCATTCCGCGGTCGGCTTCCTGCCGAGCGAAGACGCGATCCGATACTCCCTCGCCGCGCTGAAGAATGTCGGGCGGCAGGCCGTCGAGCATCTCTGCGAGGAACGCGCCGCCAACGGCGCCTTCCGCGATCTCGGCGACTTTGCACGTCGGCTCAATCCGCGCTTCGTGAATAAGCGTGCCCTGGAGACCATCGCCGCCGCCGGCGGTTTGGATGAACTCGGCATCGATCGCGCCACGGCCTTTGCCAATGTCGATCGCATGATCGCGACCGGGAATCGTTTCGTGGAGGCGAGCACGGAGGGCCAAGACGATCTCTTCTCCGGCGGCAGCAGTCCTGCCGCTTCCATCGAATTTCGCGCCGCCAAGCCCTGGCTTCCCGTCGACCGTCTCTCGCGCGAATTCGAGGCGGTCGGGTTTTTCCTCACCGGTCACCCCCTCGACGACTATCAGGAGGTGCTGGAAGCCCTCGGAGCGGAGACTTGGGCCGAATTCTCGGCCGAAGCCCGCGTGCGTCGCGTCGTGGGTACGCTCGCCGGCACCGTGCTTTCAGCACGCGAGCGCAAGGGCAAGACCGGCAATGCGTATGCCTTTGCGGCCTTCTCCGAGCCGACCGGCCAATTCGAGGCTGTTCTTTTTTCCGAGGTCCTGGCCGCCTCCCGGGATCTGTTGGTCCCCGGCACCCCGGTGCTCCTCGAGGTCGAGGCGGAAGCCGACGGTGAGACCGTGAAGGTGCGCGTCCAGCGCATCACGTCGCTCGAACGCGCCGCCGAGGGCCGGCAGGCCGGCATGAAGATTTACTTGGAAGATACAAGGGCGCTTCCGTCGCTTGCCGAGCAGATGGGGGCAGGCGGCGGCAAGGGGCAGCTTCGCCTGGTCGTCCGCCTTGACGACGTATCGCGGGAGGTCGAGTTCGTCCTACCGAAGGGGATCGACGCCACCCCCAAGCAAAGAAGCGCTTTGCAGCTCGTACAGGGTGTGGCCACCATTCGGGCCCTCTAGCCGGCCCCTTTGGAGGCAGCGGCAAGCCCTTGCCAATGGCGGATTGCCTCCGTATAACCCGCTCATCTCACACGCAGGATTTCAGCGTCGCTGGGTCTGGTTTCCCTCGCCCTATCGCTCGCTCCGGTGACCGGATGATACCCGGTCTCATTCCTGCGGCGGCAGAACCGGAAAAAGGAGCAAGCAGTCCCATGGCACTGCCCAATGTTACTATGCGTCAGCTTCTTGAAGCTGGCGTGCATTTTGGTCATCAGACCCATCGCTGGAACCCGAAGATGGAATCGTACATCTATGGGTCCCGCAACAACATCCACATCATCGACCTGACGCAGACGGTGCCGCTGTTGCACCAGGCTTTGGTCACGGTCGCTGATGTCGTCGCGCGCGGCGGTCGCGTTCTCTTCGTCGGCACCAAGCGCCAGGCATCGGAAGCTATCGCGGAGTCCGCACGTTCCTGCGCGCAATATTACATCAATCACCGCTGGCTTGGCGGGACGCTCACGAATTGGCGCACCATTTCCAATTCCATCAAGCGGCTCAAGTCTCTCGAGGAACTCTTCTCCGGCGAAGCTCACGGGCTGACCAAGAAAGAGCTGCTGCAGTTGACACGTGAGAAGGAAAAGCTTGAGCGGGCGCTTGGCGGCATCAAGGACATGGGTGCGCTGCCGGACCTCATCTTCGTGATCGACACCAATAAAGAGGCGATCGCGATCGCCGAAGCGCGCAAGCTCAATATCCCCGTCGTTGCGGTGGTGGATTCGAATTGCGATCCGGAAGGCATCACCTTCCCGATCCCCGGCAATGACGACGCCGGCCGCGCGATAACGCTCTATTGCGACGTCATCGCCCGCGCCGCGATTGATGGTATCGAGCGCGCCCAGAGCTCAGTCGGCATGGATCTCGGCGCTGGAGACGAACTTTCCGAGCCGGCCTTGAACGCCGAGGGCGAGAGACCGGGTCAGGCCGATCGTCGGCCGCCGCGCAAGAAGACCGGACGTGGACCTGGCAGCAATAGAGGCCGCCCGGAAGCGAACACAGCCTCGCCCGCCAAGGACGCGGACGCCCCGGCACTGGCTCCCGATATGGCCGAACCGAGCGCCGCCGAGCCGCAGCCCGAGGCTGCCGAGGAAAGCGCATAACGATTGGCTGCAACTCCAACACATTAGCGGCTGAGGCGAGTATGGCGACGATAACGGCGAATATGGTCAAGGACCTGCGCGACAAGACAGGCGCGGGCATGATGGACTGCAAGGCGGCCCTGAATGAGAACGCTGGCGACATGGAGGCCGCGGTCGATTGGCTGCGCACCAAAGGGCTTGCCAAGGCCGCGAAGAAGGCCGGCCGGGTAGCCGCGGAAGGCTTGATCGGAATTGCATCCGAAGGCAATGAGGCTGCGCTCGTCGAGGTCAACTCCGAGACCGACTTCGTCGCTCGCAATGACAAGTTCCAGGACATGGTCGGCACCGTTGCCACGACCGCGCTGAAGACCAAGGGCGATGTGGCAAAGCTGGAACAGGCCAAATACGGAAGCAGCAAGGAAACCGTCGCCGAGACCATCAAGGAATTGGTGGGCTCGATCGGCGAGAACATGACGCTTCGCCGCGCGGCCTATCTCGGCGCGGACAAGGGCGTTGTCGCGAGCTACGTGCACAACACGATCGCACCCAATCTCGGCCGGATCGGCGTGATCGTTGCGCTGGAGTCCTCGGGAGATTCCGACAGGCTGATGGCTGTCGGCCGGCAAGTTGCGATGCATATCGCTGCTGCCAATCCGCAGAGCATCGATGTCGCCAGTCTCGACAAGGCCCTGGTGGAACGTGAGCGCGCCGTGCTCGCGGAGCAGGCCAGGGAATCCGGCAAGCCCGACAATGTCATCGAAAAGATGGTCGAAGGCCGCTTGCGGAAATACTATGAGGAGGTGGTTCTCCTTGCGCAGCCCTTTGTCCTTGATCCCGAGAAAACCGTGGCTGACGCTCTCGCCGCCAGCGAAAAGGACATCGGCGGGCCCATCAAGGTCACGGGCTTCCATCGCTTTGCGCTGGGTGAGGGGATCGAGCGGGCCGATAGCGACTTCGCGGCGGAAGTTGCCGCTGTGGCGTCTGGATCATAAGGTCATCGCGCTACGCCACCGATTCGATGGCGTAGCGGCACACGCAGGTCTTCCAAGCCTTGCCGCCGGACACCGAGCTCATGGCGAAACACAGTGCGGCCGCACCGCTCCTTTTCCAAAAGGTGCTCGTAAAGCTGTCGGGCGAAGCCCTGATGGGCGCGAACGGCTACGGAATCGACGTTGGCGTGCTCGACCGGGTCGCGGGCGACCTTGGCGAGGCGGCCGAGCTCGGCGTCAAGCTCTGCGTTGTCGTGGGCGGCGGCAACATCTATCGCGGTCTTGCAGGCGCGACGAACGGCATGGACCGGGCCACCGGCGACTATATGGGCATGCTGGCCACCATCATGAACGGCCTCGCTTTGGCGAATACCCTGCAAGCTAAGGGCCTTCAGGCCAGGGTAATGTCCGCGATACCGATGCCCACCGTTTGCGAGTCCTTTGTACGGTCACGCGCGCTGCATCACCTGGAGGCAGATCGGGTGGTGATCTTCGTCGGCGGTACCGGTAATCCCTTTTTCACCACCGATACGGCTGCGGTTCTCCGCGCCGCTGAGATGGACTGTGATGCCCTCCTCAAGGGCACCCAGGTCGACGGCGTCTATAACGCGGATCCTGCAAAGTCGCCTGACGCCAAGCGGTTTGACCGCCTGACCTATAACTACGTTCTGGAAAAGGACTTGCGCATCATGGATGGGGCTGCGATCGCCCTTGCCCGAGACAATCGGATTCCGATAATTGTCTTTTCCATCAAGAAGCAAGGTGGTTTGGCTGAGCTATTGCTAGGCAAAGGGTCCTCAACCACCATCGACGGTGGCAGAGGCGAGTAGCGCTTGCGAAGTCTGAACAAGGGCTTGGCCAGATCGTAAAGCCGGCGGAGTCGGTCGGGGAGGCAGCGTATGTCCAGTTTTGACCTCAGCGAACTCGAACGCCGCATGCGCGGCGCCGCCGCCGTGTTAAAGCAGGAATTCGGCGGCTTGCGCACGGGCCGTGCAAGCGCAAGCTTGCTCGATCCGATTATGGTCAATGCCTACGGCAACCCGATGCCTCTTAACCAACTCGCGACCGTCAACGTGCCGGAACCCCGGATGATCACCGTGCAGGTCTGGGATCGCAGCCAGACAGCGGCGGTCGAAAAGGCCATCCGCGAGTCGGATCTCGGTCTCAATCCCCAGGTCGAAGGCCAGACCTTGCGGCTGCCTATCCCTGAGCTTAACCAGGAGCGGCGCCAGGAGCTTGTCAAAGTCGCGCACAAATACGCAGAGCAAGCGCGCGTCGCCGTGCGCAACGTCCGCCGCGATGGCATGGAGCACCTGAAGCGTGCGGAAAAGGACGCCGAGATCGGCAAGGACGAGCACCACACGCTCGCAACCAAGGTTCAAGACTTGACCGATAAGGTCATCAGAGAGATCGACGAAGCCCTCGCGGGCAAGGAAGCCGAAATCATGCAGGTTTAGCCGGGAAGGGAGCAGCTAAACGTGACGCTTGCGATGGATAAGCTCGCTTGGTCGAGCAGCGACGGACGGGGTCTCCATGTAGCAATTATCATGGATGGCAACGGACGTTGGGCGGCCGAGCGTGGGCTTCCGCGAACCGAAGGCCACCGCCAAGGCGTCGAGAGCGTCCGTCGCACCGTCAAGGCGGCGCTCGAAACTGGCGTAAGCCATCTCACGCTCTTCAGCTTCTCGTCCGAAAACTGGTCGCGGCCCAAACAGGAAATCCAATTCCTGTTCGGGCTGATGCGCCGCTTCGTGCAGCGCGACCTCGCGGATCTGCTCAAGCAGGGCGTTAAGATCCTCGTCATCGGCTCGCGCGACGGCCTCGAAGCCGACGTGCTGCGCCTCATTGACGATGCGGTTCTGCTCACGAGGGAGAACACGACGCTCAATCTGACGATCGCCTTCAATTACGGCGCGCGCGACGAGATCGCCCGTGCGGCGCGGCGCATCGCCGAGGAGGTGGCGCGGGGCTCTCTCGCTGCCGCCGACATCACACCGGAATGCTTTGGCACCTATCTCGACACGTCGGATTTGCCCGACCCCGATCTCCTGATCCGCACCAGCGGCGAACTGCGCTTGAGCAATTTTCTGTTGTGGCAACTCGCATACAGCGAGTTTGTGTTCGTCGACTCCTACTGGCCAGACTTCACGCAAGAAGCCTTCGAAGCGGCGATCACCGAATATCAAAGTCGCAGCCGGCGCTTTGGCGGAACCTCCGCGAGATCGACCGCGTGACGCGAGCCCAACCGCTCGCTCGCAAGCAGAAAAAAAAGAATAGACCGGAGTTGCTGCTACGGATGGCCTCCGCCGTTGTCCTCGCGGCCGTCGCCATCACCGCGACCCTCGCGAGCATTTGGAGCTTCCTCGTCCTTGTTCTCGCAGCCAGCGTCGCTATGGCGTGGGAGTGGGGCCGGCTCATCAGAGGCACTGGGCAGGATACTGTTGCCTTGGTGCAGATCGTCTCGGTCGCGGCCGCCGCTATTTTGGTCGTCATTGGACACGCTCAATACGGACTCTCCCTGCTCGCGACTGCCATTGTCGCGATCGCTGTTACCGACAAGCCTAGAGAGCGCGCCCTATGGTCCTCTGCCGGGGTCGCCTATGCCGGATTGCCTGTGACGGCGTTGCTCTGGATCCGCGGCGACGAGGCTCTCGGCGCTATCGCGATCATCTTTGTGCTTGTGATCGCCTGGACCACGGACACCGTCTCCTATGCGGCTGGCATGCTTGGCGGGCCCAAGCTCGCCCCGCGCATCTCGCCCAAGAAGACCTGGAGCGGCTTCATAATTGGGTCGGTTACGCCTGCTCTTATCGGCTATGCTTTTGCTTATGGCGTGACCGGAACTTCCGCCTGGCGGTTGGCGCTTCTCAGCATCGTTCTCGCGCTCGCCTGCCAGTTCGGGGATCTCATGGAGAGCGCGGTTAAACGGCGCTTTGGAACGAAGGATATGAGTCAGCTCATTCCCGGTCACGGAGGCCTGCTCGATCGCATCGACGGCTTTTTGCTGGCCGCAGCGATCGCAGGACTTATTGCCCTGCGTGATCCGGCCAACCCGGCAAGCGGCCTTCTGATTTGGTAGCTCCAGTGACACCCTTGCTGTCGATTCGCACCGAGCCCAGAGCCCATGCGGCGCCGCGGCGCATCTCCGTGCTCGGCGCGACAGGCTCCGTTGGTGAAAGCACGCTTGATCTCATTGGGCGCAATGCCGCCTCCTATCGGGTCGTGGCGCTGACCGGCGGCCGCAATGCCTCGCGCCTTGCGGAACTCGCCATCCGCCACCGGGCCCAACTTGCGGTGATCTCCGATGAGCATTGCTACGCGGAATTGTGCGCGGCGCTCGCCGGCACCGGTATCGAAACGGCGTCAGGCAACGAAGCGCTGCTCGATGCGGCAGAGCGGCCCGCGGATTGGATCATGGCTGCCATCGTTGGGGTGGCCGGGTTACAGCCCACGCTCCGCGCTGTGCGGCAGGGCACCTGCACGGCACTCGCCAATAAGGAATGCCTTGTCTCCGCCGGCGCAATCTTCATGGCGGAGGTGGCGCGCCACAGCACGACCCTGCTTCCCGTCGACTCCGAGCACTCCGCCGCATTGCAGGTGATGCGCGGCGCCGCGCCGGACGAGATCGAAAAGGTCTACCTCACCGCGTCGGGCGGGCCCTTCCGGAGCTGGACCCGCGAGGCAATGGCGGAAGCGCGGATCGAGCAGGCCCTTCAGCACCCGAATTGGTCCATGGGGCGCAAGGTCACCCTCGACTCGGCGACGCTTATGAACAAGGGGCTAGAACTTCTCGAAGCGCATCATCTCTTCTCTCTCGCCCCAGAGCAGCTCGATGTCCTGATCCATCCCCAGTCCATGGTGCACTGCCTCGTCTACTACCGCGACGGCTCGGTATTGGCGCAGATGAGTTGCCCTGACATGCGCACCCCCATCGCCTACAGCCTTGCTTGGCCGGAGCGCATGGACGTCCCGACGAAGCGCCTCGATCTCGCCGAGGCGGGCACGCTCACCTTTGAGGCTCCCGATCCGGAGCGGTTTCCGGCCCTTCGTCTGGCGCGGCAAACGCTTTCGGCGGGCCGGAGTGCGGGCACCGTGTTCAACGCCGCCAACGAAGTGGCCGGTGAGGCCTTTTTCGAAGAGCGAATCGGATTTCTCGCTATCGTAGCCTTGGTTGAGGCGACCATGGACATTGCCGCGGATCTCACCGCACTCACGCCGGCGAGCGTAGATGATGTTCTGGCCATCGACGCAGAGGCCAGGCAGCGCGCGTTAAGCCTCTTGCCGCGGTTTGCATCGCGGCGATGAGCGGGCTAAGAAGCGTCAAAATTCAAGGATAACACCCGGTATGGACACGATAATCAACCTTGCCGGCATCGGCGACAGCGTTCTTGGCTATCTGGTTCCCTTCCTGTTCGTCCTGACCCTCGTCGTCTTCTTCCACGAGCTTGGCCATTTTCTCGTGGCGCGATGGTGCGGCATCGGCGTGAAGGTTTTCTCGATCGGATTCGGGCCGGAGATTTTCGGCTTCAATGATCGGCACGGCACCCGCTGGCGCCTGTCCTGGATCCCGCTTGGCGGCTACGTCAAATTCATCGATGACGACAATGTCGCCAGTGCCGGACAGAAGTCCCTGGATAGTTTATCCCCGGAAGACTGCGCGCGCAGCTTCCAGGCAAAGCCGGTCTCCGCCCGGGCCGCCGTTGTGGCGGCCGGTCCGATCGCGAATTTCATTCTCGCCATCGTCATTTTTACGGCCATCTTCTCGCTGTTCGGGGAACGCGTCACCGCTGCAAAGGTCGACGTCGTCAACCCCGGGACAGCCGCGGCGCGCGCTGGCTTTGTGGCGGGCGACACGGTCATCAGCATCGACGGACAGAAGATCGAGAGCTTCGGGGAGATGCAGCGAATCGTGGGCACGAGTCCGGATCGCGATCTGCATTTCGTCGTCGAGCGGGGTGGCAAGACCGTCGAGATCGTGGCCACGCCCGAACGGAAAGAGATCACCGACCGATTCGGCAACACCCTGCGCATAGGTCTTCTGGGCATCCAGCGCACAGCGGCGCCGGACAATTGGACCTTGCAGCGGCACGATCCCATCACCGCCTTCGGCATGGCGGTCAAGGAATGTTACTTCGTGGTCACCCGGTCCCTCGGCTATCTTTATGACGTCGTCACAGGCCGCGAAGCTGCCGATCAGCTTGGTGGCCCTATCCGGATCGCACAAGTTTCTGGGCAGGTAGCAACGGCCGGCTTTGTCGCGCTCCTTAACTTGGCTGCCATAATTTCGGTGAGCATCGGGTTGTTGAATTTATTCCCTATACCTATGCTCGATGGCGGCCACCTTTTGTTTTACGGTATAGAAGGTCTTAGGGGCCGGCCGCTGAGCGAATATAGCCAGGAGATCGGATTCCGTATTGGTCTCGCCTTCGTGCTTATGCTAATGGTCTTCGCGACCTGGAATGACCTGATTCACTTGAAGTTTCTGTGAGTAGGCCTGACTGGCGCTAGCGGTGGAAACGGGGAAGTTGCCGCCGCTAACGTGAAGGTGGGAATCTAAAATCGGCCACAAACAAATGGCCACTTGCGATCCCAGGGTGCAGCGTGTTTTGGGGGATCGGCGTGAGGGGACAACACCAGTAATGGTGCGGGTTATGTTCGCCCGAGGACTGTTCGCGGTCCTCTTAGCGTGGGGTATTGTCCCGCTGTCGCTGGGTATTAGCGTCGGCCTGGGCGACTTCTCCGCTTTTGCCCAAAGCGCGGGGCCTATTCAGAACATTCGCGTCATCGGCAATAAGCGAGTCGAGCCCGAGACGGTCCGCTCCTATCTCACCTTTGCCTCCGGCGACTCATACAACCCCGCGCAGATCGACGAATCTCTCAAGGCGCTGTTCGCCACCGGTCTCTTTCAGGACGTTCGCATTCGCCGCGAAGGCGCGACCATCGTCATCATCGTGGTTGAGAACCCGATCGTGAACCGCGTCGCCTTTGAGGGGAACAAGGAGATTGAAGACGACACCTTGACAGCTGAAGTTCAGCTGAAGCCGCGCGCCGTCTACACGCGCGCCCGGGTCCAAGCCGACGTTCAGCGCATTCTCGGCCTTTACCGCCGTCAGGGGTCCTACGGGGCTCAGGTAAATCCTCAGATTATCAATCTCGACAACAACCGCATCGACGTGGTGTTCGAGATCAATGAAGGTCCGACGACGAAGGTCAGAGCTATCAACTTCATTGGCAATTCCGCCTTCAGCGATTCGCAGCTTCGCTACGTGGTCAGCACGACGCAGACCAACCTGCTGAGCTTCCTGAAGAGCACCAACATTTACGATCCCGACCGGCTCAATCTTGACCGCGAGCTGCTGCGTCAGTTCTATCTCAAGAACGGATACGCCGATGCGCGCATCCTATCGGCGTCTGCGGACCTCGACGCCGACGGCCGCGGCTTTTTCGTCACATTCACGATCGACGAGGGCGAACGTTACCGCTTCGGCAATATCGACATCGAAAGCGCGCTTCCGTCGCTGAATATCGATGGCTTGCGGCGCTCCATCCTCGTCCGACCCGGGCGCGTTTATAATGCCGAGAAGGTCGAAAAGACCGTTGAGGCGCTGACGATCGCGACCTCCAACCAAGGCTATTCCTTTGGGCAGGTGAAGCCCCGGTTCGAGCGCGACGAGTCGACCCACACAATGGGCGTCATCTTCGTCATCGACGAGGGTCCGCGCGTCTACATCGAACGCATCAACATCGTCGGCAATTTCCGTACTCATGACGACGTGATCAGGCGCCAGTTTCGGGTCGCGGAAGGCGACGCCTATAACCGCCTCCTGGTCGAGGCCGCGCGCAAACGGTTACGCAATCTCGGCTTCTTCAAGAGCGTTGAAATCGAGACCGAGCCCGGCGGCTCTCCTGACCGCGTCAACCTGGTGGTGAACGTGGTCGAGCAGCCCACCGGCGAACTGTCCTTCGGCGCAGGCTACAGCACGAGCGAAGGCGTGATTGGCGATATCAGCATCACCGAGCGTAATCTCATGGGCCGCGGTCAATATGTCCGGCTCGGCTTCTCCGGAAGCCTGGAGCGGGCGCAGGTCGACTTCAGCTTTACCGAGCCGCGCTTCCTCGACCGTAACCTCGCCGCGGGCTTCGATCTCTTCCACAAGGAAATCGACTTCCGCGACGTCGCCTCCTTCAAGCAGAGAGATACCGGCGGCGCCCTGCGCCTTGGCTTCCCCGTCGCCGAAGATACTCAGCTTGGCTTGCGCTATCGCTTCGAGCGCGAAGAGATCTACGACGTCGCCGGCAATGCATCGCTGGCGGTGAAGGAGTCTGCAGGCGTCGCCAATGTGTCGAGCCTCGGCTACACCGTTGCCTACGACACGCGCAACATTCCGGCATCGCCCACGAGCGGCGTGTTCGTTTCGTTCTCGCAAGATCTCGCCGGTATCGGCGGCGACGTGAATTACATCAGGTCCGTGGCCGACGCTCGTGGCTATTATCCCATCACCAATAAGATCACCCTGGTCGGGCGCGCTCAAGGTGGCGTGATTGAAGGCTGGGGCGGTGACGATGTACGCATGACCGACTTGTTCTTCAAGGGCGGCGAAACCGTCAGAGGTTTCAAGCGCGCCGGTATTGGTCCGCGTGACGCGTGCGAAAGTCCCATCGACGGCGACAGGGTCGGCAACTGCCGCAGAGACGCCCTCGGCGGCAAGGTCTATTGGGCGACGACAGCGGAAATACGCTTCCCATTTCCATTGATCCCGGAAAATCTCGGCATGCAGGGCGCCGTGTTTGTGGATGCGGGCTCACTGTATGACCCGAGCGACTTTGCTCTGAACGCCGTGGCGAGAGAGGGAAGTTTCATTCTCAACTCCTCCGACATACGCATGTCGACCGGCTTCAGCATCATCTGGCAGTCCCCGCTTGGTCCGTTGCGCGCCGATATCGCCGAGGCTCTCCTCAAGGCCGACTTTGACGAAACCGAGCTTTTCCGCTTCGGCGCGTCAACGAACTTCTAAAACATCTGACATCGGTCTATGCCTTTGCGTTGGTCCTGGCGAAAAGGCTCGACGCGGGAAATTTGATGGAACATCCGGGTTTCTTTGAGCGCGCGGGTCCGTTTCCGCTTCGCGCCATCGCGGACGCTGTCGAGGGGAAGCCGGCTTCGGACGCCGACCTCGAGCTTGAGATCAAGGATGTTAGGCCCCTGGACGATGCCGGTCCCGGCGACATTTCCTTTCTCGACAATCCGAAATACCAGCCTCTCTTTGCTAACACGGGGGCGAGCGCCTGCTTGGTCGCTCCAAAATTCGCACATCAGGGGCCAGCGGGAACAGTGTGCCTTGTAACGCCGGAGCCTTACCGCGCGTTTGCGCGGGTACTTGCCCTGTTCTACCCCGACGCCCTTAAGCCGAAGGCAGCCCTCGCCAATGCCGCCGATGGCGCCGGCGACATTCATCCGAGCGCCGTGCTCGAAGAGGGCGTGACGGTAGAGCCGGGGGCTGTCGTCGGAAAAGAGGCCAATATCGGTCGCGGGACGACCATCGCGGCCGGCAGCGTGATCGGCTATCGCGTTTATATTGGCCGGGATTGCTATATCGGGCCGAATGCCACCGTGACCCATAGCCTGATCGGCAACCTGGTCACTGTCCACGCCGGGACCGCAATCGGCCAGGATGGCTTTGGCTTCGCCATGGGCCGGACGGGGCACCTGAAAGTGCCCCAGATCGGCCGCGTCATCGTCCAGGACCAAGTGGAGATCGGCGCCAATACCACCATCGACCGGGGGGCCTTGCGCGACACCATTATCGGGGAGGGCACGAAGATTGATAACCTTGTGCAAATTGGGCACAACGTGGTCATAGGCAGGCATTGCGTTATCGTGTCGCAAACTGGTATCTCCGGGAGTTGCGAGCTCGGCGATTTCGTGGCTCTGGGCGGTCAGGTGGGCGTGGTCGGCCATGTTAAGATCGGCGCTGGCGCACAGATCGCGGCATCGAGTAACGTGAGCGGGGACATCCCGCCGGGCGTGCGCTGGGGCGGAACTCCTGCCAAGCCTATGCGGCTTTGGTTCAGGGAAATCACGCTTCTACGCCAACTGGCGGAGCGTAAAGACATCAAGCTCGGTTCGAGCGAGAAGGACGGCGATTAAGGTAGCGCTCGCACCCCGCAAAGGGTTGGTGCTACCGTTTTGGAGTTGATAGGAATGAACGAAAGCGCAGCAAAAAAGAAGCTCGATACGGCTGAAATTACCGATATCATGCGGCTTCTCCCGCATCGCTACCCGTTTCTTCTCGTCGACCGCATCATCGAGATGGACGGCGACCGTTCCGCAATCGGCATCAAGAACGTCACGGCAAACGAGCCTTGCTTCCAGGGTCATTTTCCGGGCAATCCCGTGATGCCGGGCGTGCTGTTGATCGAAGGCATGGCGCAGACGGCGGGCGCTCTTTGCATGCGCTTCCTCGAAGAGTTTAAGGAACCGCCGTTGGTGTATTTCATGGCGATAAATAGAGCGCGCTTCCGCAAGCCCGTCGTGCCGGGCGACACCGTCCACTACCATGTGCAGAAAATGCGCAATCGCGGTCGGGTCTGGCGGTTCCGCGCTCAGGCGCGCGTCGAGGGGACCGTGGCCGCAGAGGCCGAGGTCAGCGCCGTCATCATCGATGAGCCGATGATTCCTACGCTCTAAAGTCTCAGGTCATGGTCAAAATTCATCCGACCGCCTTGGTCGATTCTTCGGCTGACCTGGGAGCCGACGTTACGGTTGGACCGTTTTGCGTGGTCGGCCCCGACGTCAAGCTTGGCGACGGCGTGGTGCTGCATTCTCATGTCGCCATCACCGGTCGCAGCACGCTCGGCGAGAACTGTCAGGTTTATCCTTTCGCCTCGATCGGCACACCGCCACAAGACCAGAAATACAAGGGCGAGCCGAACAGCCTAACCGTTGGTGCCCATACGGTGATCCGGGAACACGTGACGATCAATCCCGGCACGCCAAGCGGCGACACGGTCACGCGCGTTGGATCGAATTGTTTTCTCTTGGTCGGGGCTCATATCGCCCATGACTGTCAAGTGGGAGACAACGTTCTCATGGTCAACGGTTCGATGATCGCAGGTCATGTCTCACTCGGCGACCGCGCAATCCTCGGCGGCCTTTCCGCGGTGCATCAATATGTGCGCATCGGGGCCTATGCCTTTATCGGCGGCGTGACCGGCGTCACAGCCGACGTCATTCCGTTCGGCATGGCCGTGGGCAACCGCGCCTCCCTGCAAGGCCTCAATTTGGTGGGCTTACGTCGCAACGGCTTTTCGAGGCAACAGATTCAAGAGCTTCGCCAAGCCTACCGCCTTCTGTTCGCAAACGAAGGGACGCTGCTTGAGCGGTTGGAGCAGGTGGAGACCAGTTTTACTGGCAACGTGCTGGTGAAACAGGTCGTCGATTTCATGACGTCTCATTCCGACCGCTCCTTCTGCGTACCGGACATTAGCGCTGCATCCAGCCAGGTTTGATGGGCGAGGGGGCGATCGTGCCCGCAGAGAACATCTCGCAAGGCCCTCTTGGGATCATTGCAGGCAACGGCGCTCTTCCTTGCGCCGTCGCGGAATCGTTGATCGCCTCCGGCCGCGACGTCCACATCATCGGCATCCGCGGCGAAGCGCTGCCGGCCATCCAGAGTTATCCGCACACTTGGATCAAATGGGGCGAGGTCGGCAAGCTGTTCGTCACCCTGCAGGGGCATGGCTGTCGCGACCTCGTCATCATAGGCGGCGTAAAACGGCCGGATCTCGCGAACATCAAATTCGATTTCGGCGCCATCAAGAGCCTGCCTTTTATTCTGAGCCTCACGATCGGCGGCGACGACCACGTGCTTTCCAGCGTGGTCCGCTACATCGAAGGCAAAGGGTATCGCGTCCGTGGGGCGGGCGACGTCGCGCCGGAGCTTTTGGTCCCAAAGGGACGACTGACCGGCAAGGGCCCTTCCAAAGACGATGAAGCCGATATCGAGACCGCGCTTCGCGTCGTCGATGCCCTAGGACGGCTCGACGTGGGACAGGGCGCAGTCGTGGCCAAAGGCCACGTGCTGGCGGTCGAGGCCGCTGAGGGCACCGATGCCATGCTCGAGCGTTGCGCCGAGCTTCGCAAGCGGAGAGTGCGCAGGAAGGGAGGCCTTTCCGGCGTCCTCGTGAAGGCCCCAAAACCGGGGCAGGAGGAGCGCGTGGATATGCCCGCCATCGGGCCGAACACGCTGCGACATGCTGCGTCTGCCGGCCTCGCCGGTGTCGCGGTCGCAGCGGGCCGCGTCCTCTTGGCAGATCGGGAGGCAACGATTTCCACGGCTAACGAGCTTGGTCTTTTTCTCGTCGGCCTGGACTGGCCGCCTCTTGCCGATGGCTAGCCAAGATCGCCATCAACTGGTTGAAGGGCGCCCGTTGCGGGTTTTCCTGATCGCCGGGGAGCATTCCGGTGACGCGCTCGGCGGCAAGCTCATCGAGGCTCTTCGCAGGCTGTCCCGCCATCCGATTGAGCTTGCAGGTATCGGTGGCGAACTTATGGAAGAGCAGGGCTGTAGATCGCTTTTCCCGCTGGAGGAACTGGCGGTCATGAGCCCCCTCGACGTCCTGCCTCGGCTGAGAAGTATCTATCGCCGCATGCGGCAGGCGGTCGACGCCGTGCTGATCTTCCAGCCGAACGTCCTCGTGATCCTCGACAGCCCCGAGTTCACTCACCAAGTTGCAAGGCGCGTGCGCCACCGCAACCCGCAAATTCCCATTGTTGATTACGTGTCTCCAAGCGTCTGGGCATGGCGGCCCTGGCGCGCACGAAGCATGCTCCGTTATGTCGACCACGTCATGGCTATCCTCCCCTTCGAGCCCGAAGTCTATGTTCGCCTCGGCGGCCCTCCATGCAGCTATGTCGGCCATCCGCTTATAGAGAAGCTCGATTGGATCGATGCACTCGATGCGCAAGGCTTGCGCGAGCGTCTCGGCATTGCTTTGGACAGCAAGGTTCTCGTAGTGCTCCCCAGCAACAGGGGAAGCGAGGTCAAACGCTTGATGGACACGTTCGGTGAGACCCTACGTGTCCTCCAAGAGAGGATCGGCCCGTTCGAGGTCATCCTACCGGTCGTAAGCACCGTGCGGATGTTGATCGATGAACGCTTGCAGTCCTGGCCGCTCCGGCCGCATCTTGTCACCGGTGAGACCGATAAGTTCACCGCGATGAGGCTTGCGACCGCGGCGCTCGCGGCGTCGGGCACCGTCACGCTCGAACTTTCCCTCGCGGGCACACCGATGGCCGTAGCCTACCGCGTCGATCCAATTGCGAGGCGGCTGCGCTTTCTGTTGATTGCGCCGGCGGTCGCGCTGCCCAATCTTATTCTCGGCGATAAGATATTTCCTGAACTACTCCAGGAGGACTGCACGGCAGAGAACCTCGCCGACGCGCTCGCGCCGCTGATGCAGGGAGGATCCTTGCGGGACGCACAATTGCCCGCGCTCGCGCAGGTGCGGAGCGAGATGTCGATAGAAGGCGACGAACCGAGCAAGCAGGCTGCCAAAATCGTGCTCGATTACGCGCTATCAGGTAGCCTTCGCTTAGCTCAAAACCGCATCAACGGGCATTGATCGGGAGATAAGCGCGCTCGGTCGGTCCCGTGTAGAGCTGTCGCGGCCTGCCGATACGCTGCAGGGGGTCCTCGATCATCTCCTTCCACTGTGCGATCCATCCGACCGTCCGGGCGATGGCGAACAACACCGTGAACATATCGGTCGGGAAGCCGAGGGCCTTGAGCGTGATCCCTGAATAGAAGTCGATATTGGGATAGAGCTTCTTCTCGATGAAATATTCGTCCGAGAGGGCAATACGCTCAAGCTCGAGGGCAACTTTGAGGATGGGATCGTCGCGATGGCCGACGGCCGCCAGAACCTCGTGGCAGGTCTTCTGCATGATTCGCGCGCGAGGGTCGTAGTTCTTATAGACGCGGTGGCCAAAGCCCATGAGCCGGAACGAGTCGTTCTTATCCTTGGCGCGCTTGATGAACTCGGGGATGCGGTCCACGCCGCCGATCTGCTCCAGCATCATCAGCGCCGCTTCGTTGGCGCCGCCATGGGCCGGTCCCCAGAGACAGGCAATGCCGGCGGAGATGCAGGCGAAGGGATTGGCTCCGGAGGAGCCTGCAAGCCGCACCGTTGAGGTCGAAGCGTTCTGCTCGTGATCGGCGTGCAGGATGAAGATGCGGTCCATCGCCCGTGCGAGCACGGGATCTGCTTTGTACTCCTCGCACGGCACCGCGAAGCACATATGGAGGAAGTTCGCCGAGTAATCGAGTTCGTTGCGCGGATAGACGAAAGGCTGCCCGATCGAATATTTGTAGGCCATCGCCGCGATGGTCGGCATTTTGGCGAGCATGCGGACGCTCGCCATCTCGCGCTGCGAAGGATCCTGAATGTCGATGGAGTCGTGATAGAACGCGGACAGCGCGCCGACGACGCCCACCATGACAGCCATGGGGTGCGCGTCGCGCCGGAACCCCGTGTAGAACTTCGTCATCTGCTCATGCACCATGGTGTGGCGCGTGATGCATTTGTTGAATTCATCGTACTGTTCGGCGGTCGGCAACTCGCCGTAGAGAAGGAGGTAACAGGTCTCCAGGAAGTCCCCACTCTCGGCGAGCTCATCGATCGGATAGCCGCGATAGAGCAGCACGCCCTTGTCGCCGTCGATATAGGTGATCTTCGACTCACAACTCGCCGTCGACGTGAAGCCCGGGTCGTAGGTGAAATAACCTGTCGTCTGGTACAGCGACGTAATGTCTATAACGTCGGGACCTACCGTTCCTCTGCGGATCGGAAGGTCCTGTGTTGCCCCGTCGACCTGGATGGACGCCTCGGCGACCCCGGGCGGACGGAGGTAGCTTTCTGCGACGCTCATAAGAACCCTCCTACCCGAATTGAAAAGCAGATTACGCCCCGTAAGAGCACGCATTTTGCCAGCATTTCTTGCCTCGGCGAAACCGCTTTTTTGCACTGCCACATAATCATGTCGATTTTGCCGCAGTGCAACAACTAAGCGTGCCTAAACTTTAGGCCGAATCTGTTTGCGAAACCTGATCACGGAGACGTCCCAGCGCTTCTTCGCGTCCCAACACCGTTAATACATCAAAAATTCCGGGCGAAGTCGTCTTGCCCGTTAGGGCGGCGCGAAGAGGTTGAGCCACTTTTCCGAGCTTCAGGCCGGTTTCATCCGCCAACGTCCTTATGCTGGCTTCAAGCGTTTCCGCGCTCCAAAGTGTCACCTGTTCAAGCCGCGGCAATAAGGCCGCAAGCGTTTCCCGCCCAGCGTCATCCAGGAGCTTGGCCGCCTGCGGATCGATTATGAGGGGTCGCTTCGCGAAGATGTAGGCGGCGTTGTCGAGCAACTCAACGAGGGTCTTGGCGCGTTCCTTAAGCCCAGGCATCGCCAGTTCAAGTTTTCGCCAGCCATCGTCATCGATGCGACTGGCAAGCTCGTCACCATCGGGGAGATGTGGCAAAAGCTCTTTTAGGCGCGCGACGATCTCCGCCTCGGGGGTCGCACGCAGATAGTGACCATTGAGGTTCTCGAGCTTGGCGAAATCGAAGCGTGCTGCGGAGCGGCCGACGGCATCGAGATCGAACCACTCGACCATTTCGTCGGTCGACATGATCTCCGCGTCGCCATGACTCCAGCCAAGCCGCACCAGATAGTTCCGCAACGCGTCCGGGAGATAGCCCATGGCGCGATAGGCCTCGACGCCGAGCGCGCCGTGACGCTTGGAAAGCTTCGCGCCGTCCGGCCCGTGGATGAGGGGCACATGGGCAAAGATCGGCGTTTCCCAACCAATCGCCTTGTAGATCTGGGTCTGCCGTGCCGCATTGGTGAGGTGGTCGTCGCCGCGAATGATGTGCGTGATGGCCATGTCATGGTCGTCGACCACGACCGACAGCATGTAAGTCGGCGTGCCGTCGCTTCGCAGCAGGACCAGATCGTCGAGATCCTTGTTGGCGAAAACGACCCGGCCCTGCACACGGTCCTCGATGACGATCTCGCCCTCGCGCGGAGCCTTGAAGCGAATGGCGGGCGCGGCATCGGCGGGTGCCTCGGTGGCGTCGCGTTCGCGCCAGGTGCCGTCATAGCCGGGCGCGCGGCCTTCTTCTCGTGCTCGCTCACGCATCGCCTGAAGCTCCTCCGCCGTCGCGTAGCAGCGATAGGCGTTGCCTTGCGCCAACAGCTGCTCGGCCACCTCGCGATGCCGCTCCGCGCGGGTCAGTTGGTAGACCGGCTCGCCGTCCCATTCGAGTTCGAGCCAACGCAGGCCGTCGAGAATGGACAGAATAGCGCCCTCGGTGGACCGCGCCTGGTCGGTGTCCTCAATGCGGAGGAGCATCTTGCCCCCCTTGGCTTTTGCATAAAGCCAGTTGAAAAGCGCGGTACGCGCCCCTCCGATATGCAGATAGCCCGTGGGCGAGGGCGCAAAGCGCGTGATGACCTTGTCGCTCATAGGCTCGGGCAGGCTCCGCTTAAAGGATGGGGATGTGACGCACGCTGATGTAGCATAGGGGGCAGATGCGGGTAAGGGCGGGCCTCCTAGGCGTTGCGCTGAGCATCGAGCATGACGGTGGGGTGGGAAAAAGAGGGACGGGCCGACCAGGCGGGCGTACAGCCCCGCGGCGGGTTACTGTCTCGTCTGTTGCAAGCCATGGCCGGCGCGCTGGAAGGCGAGGCCGACCGTTGGTTCTTGTGGCTCCCTGTCCTCTTCGCCTCCGGGATTCTCGTTTATTTCGCCCGCCGAACCTGATCCGCGACTGGCCATTGCGATGTTGCTTGCCGGTATCGGAGCCTGCATCGCGTTCCGCGATGTCCGCATCGGCATCGCCCTGGGCGGTGCGGTGCTTGCGATCGCCGCCGGCTTCGGCACGGCGAAACTTCGCACCGATTTCGTGCGGGCGCCGGTGCTTGCCAAAGAGCTTCGCTATGTGGAGCCGAAAGGCTGGGTCGAGAGCCATGAGCTTCGCGACAAAAAACGAATAAGGCTGACGCTCAGGGTCATCGCGCTCGCCGAGGTACCACCGGACGGGAATCGAGTCCGGCAATGCCATCGCCCTTAGAGCGACGCTGCAGCCGTTCAGCTGCGGCGGCTATCGGCGCTCGCTCGGCCACACAGCACCACCCCGGACAGACGAGAGAAGGGCACAACCAAACTTCCAGAGACTTGCGTGCGCTTCGTAAAGCCGTAACGCGTAACCAACAGGTCGGTCGAGAGGTGTTGAAGAAGCCCTGGTGCCGATTGACAACATGGCGAACAGTTTTTGGCTTGCATCGAGCGCAGCGTCGAGGGCCTTATGGACATAATCGGGAAGCTCCTCGACGCGTTCAGCCCGCAGGAATGCGTTAATTACTTCGCCGCCGCCAGCTATGACTTGGTTATGATCCCCTCTAGGTCTCAGGCCGACTACGGTCCGGGTGTGGCGATGGCGGTTGGCATCATAGCCACGATCGGCGATGAGATGTCGAACCGGACCTGCCGCCTCGATCAGATTCGCGTGGGGCGGTCAGACCACAAAAATCCATGTCCTGACGGATGTTTTGGGGCGTCCGGCGGTCATTCGGCTCACCCCTGGCAATGTCAGCGACATCCACGTTGCCGACGATCAAGCCAATGGCCTGCATCTTCGCCCCCTTTACCGCCATGGGCGGAGCGGTGCGCCTTTACGTAGGTTGCGTCGATTGATGCCGTGGCCCCGATCCAACCGGCCTCGACCAGGGCTTGCAGAATGCGCTGCCAGATGCGCCGGCGAGACCAGCGATTGAAGCGATTGTAGATCGTGGTGCGGGGACCATACACCGCTGGGCAGTCCCGCCACCGGCATCCGCTCTTCACGCGCCGATCGTCGACACGCCGGGCGCCCGGTTGATTCTTCGGCAGATGCGGTTCGATCGCTGCCCAAGCCTCATCGTTCAGCCAAAAAAGATACCCCATTGCCCCCTCCAAGTCCGCCATTCGGAGGCAGGGAATCTGATTTGTTAACGCTGCGCAACAACCTGATTGGGTTCAGACCCTAGTAGCGGCGGAGCAGTCCGACCAGCCGTCCCTGCACCCGGACACGGTCTGGACCGAAGATGCGCGTCTCGTAAGACGGGTTGGCAGCCTCAAGCGCGATGGAATCGCCGCGCCGGCGCAGCCGCTTTAGCGTTGCTTCTTCCTCATCCACCAGGGCCACGACGATATCGCCGTTATTGGCGTCCTCGCATTTGCGCACGATGATCGTGTCGCCTTCGAGAATGCCGGCATCGATCATGGAATCGCCCTTCACCTCGAGCGCATAGTGCTCGCCCTTGGAGAGAAGCTCCGGCGGCACTTCGATGGTGCTGAGCCGTGTTTGGATGGCCTGGACGGGAACGCCCGCCGCGATGCGGCCCATCACCGGGACGGACACGGTTTGCGGCAGGCTTTCGCCGTCGACGACTTGCGGTACCCGGCCAAGACTTCCCTCGATCACGCTGGGCGAGAAGCCACGCGAACGGGCGACCGCGCCCTGAGGCACAGAATCGGGCAAGCGGACAATCTCCATGGCCCGGGCGCGATGGGGAAGGCGCCGCAAAAAGCCGCGCTCCTCAAGGGCTGTGATCAGCCTGTGGATGCCGGATTTAGACTTGAGGTCGAGAGCCTCCTTCATTTCGTCGAAGGACGGAGGAACGCCGGATTCCTTCAAACGCTCATGAATGAACATAAGAAGCTCTTTTTGCTTCGTCGTGAGCATCTGGTCCCCTTTGAGCGATGAGGCGTGGCGCCCCTGTACAAACCATGAACACGTTATCTGTTCTGTTTGTGTTCCGCAAGTCTAAAGCCAGAAAGGCAGCGAACACGGTCTGTCACCCGTTGCTGGGGTGATTCTGGTTGCTGAGGGCTTAACTGGCCTCGAGAGGGATAATCTTGACCCGGGCGCCTTGGCGGGCTGGGGGGGCATCGGCGGCGCGCACGATAAGGCAGTCGGCGCTGGCAAAAGCGGCAACTAGCGAGCTGTCCTGCGAAGGCAGGGGGCGCACGACGCGTTCGCCCGCCGAACTCCAAGCTGACACGGCCCGCATATAGTGCTCACGGGCCCCGTTGGCTTCGAGATCCTCTCCCAGCAGCGCGTCGGGGCTTGGCCGCGTCTCCGGGGCAACGCCCAGCATGCGCCGGAGCATAGGCAGAAGGAACACATGGGCGCAGACCAGCGCGGAGACCGGGTTCCCCGGCAGGCCGAGCAAGCGCGTGGATCCGAGCCGCCCATAGAGCAAAGGGTTGCCCGGCCGCATGGCAACCTTCCAGAAATCGAGTTTGAGTCCCTCGGATTTGAGGGCACTTGCCACGAGGTCTCGATCGCCGACCGAGGCGCCGCCGATGGTCACGAGGATATCGGCAGCGCTGCCGGCGCGCGCGAGTGTCACTAGGCTCTCAGGATCGTCCTTGGCGATGCCGAGGCTTAGGGCCTCGCCGCCCTCATTTTCGATCATCGCCGCAAGTCCGTAAGGCACCGACGACACGATCTGGTCCGGCGCAAGCGCGGTGCCGGGTGGCATGATCTCATCGCCCGTCGCCAGGATTGCGACCTTGGGCTTACGTCGCACCGTAAGCTCCGCATGGTTCATGGCCGCTGCAAGCATGAGCTCGCGCGGGCCGAGCCGGGTGCCGGCGTGAAGGAGAATCTCGCCCTGATTGAAGTCCTGTCCACGCGGGCGAATATGGCGGCCGGGCTCTGTCTCCGTCACGGTGACGACGCCAACGGCCGCCTCGGCATTTTCCTGAATGACGATCGTGTCTGCTCCATTCGGCACCGGCGCCCCGGTGAAAATCCGAACCGTTTGCCCGCGCCGGACGTCACCCTTGAAGCCGGCTCCCGCCGCGGACTCGCCGATCAGCTGGAGCGTGGCGGGGAGGGTGACGACGTCCTCCGCGCGCACGGCGTAGCCATCCATGGCCGAGGCATCGAATGGCGGCTGCGTGAGTCTCGCCGCCAAATCCTCAGCAAGCACGCGTCCATGCGCCTCAGTAAGGGCGACGGTTTCCGTGTCGAGTGGTGTCAGCCCATCAAGGATGCGGGCGAGCGCGTCGGCCACAGAGAGGAGAGCCATCAGCGTCCGGCCGTGTACATCTCGGCCTTGAAGTCGCCGGAGCGGCCACCACTCTTCTCCAGGAGGCGAATGCCCGAGAACGACATCGCCCGGTCGACGGCTTTGCACATATCGTAAATCGTGAGGCAAGCGATCGAGACAGCGGTGAGGGCTTCCATCTCCACCCCGGTCTTGCCGTCGACCTTCGTGAGCGCTTGGACGCGTATGCCGACGGGATCGCGACGAGGCTCGAAATCGACCGTGACTTGCGTCAGGGGCAGGGGATGGCAAAGCGGGATCAGCTCAGAGGTCCGCTTCGCCGCCATGATGCCCGCGATGCGGGCCGTCGCCAAGACGTCGCCCTTCTCCGCGCTGCCGGCAAGGATGAGATCGAGCGTCTCCGCCGCCATCGCGACAAATCCTTCCGCTACGGCGACGCGTGACGTGACGTCTTTCGCCGAGACGTCGACCATGCGCGCCTCGCCCTTGTCGTTGAGGTGGCTGAGCCGCGCGCTCATTGTGCCGCCCCGGCGGCTGCGTCGGCTCCCAGCAAAGCCCGCGTGGCCGCCGCAACGTCATACTGACGCATTAGGCTCTCGCCGACGAGGGCGGCATGCACGCCACACCCGGCGAGGCGCTTGAGATCCGCATGCGTGAATATCCCGCTTTCTGAAATCACGATGCGATCGGGAGGCACCAGCGGGGCGAGCGCCTCGGTTACGGCAAGCGCGGTGTCGAAGGTCTTTAAGTTACGATTGTTGATGCCGATCAGCTCAAGGTCCAGCGCCAGAGCGCGGTTAAGCTCGGCCTCATCATGGACCTCGACGAGAACATCCATGCCGAGATCGCCTGCGGCATCGGCAAGAGCGCGCGCCGCAGCGTCCTCGACGGCGGCCATGATGACCAGGATGCAATCGGCGCCCCAGGCACGAGCTTCCAGCACCTGATACGGATCGAGCATGAAGTCCTTGCGTAGCACTGGAAGGCGGGTGGCCTCGCGCGCAACCGTGAGGAAAGCCGGGTGGCCTTGGAAGGAGGGGGTGTCGGTGAGCACCGAGAGGCAGGCCGCGCCGCCAGCCTCGTAGGCCCGCGCCAGTGCGGGCGGATCGAAGTCGGCGCGGATCAAGCCTTTGGAGGGGCTCGC
>NZ_JBPCOU010000070.1:0-9311 GCF_050999895.1 Methyloceanibacter sp.
CAAAGCCGCGCATCTCCAGAATCGTCGATGGCGAGAAGCTAATTCGAGCAGAGTACAAGGCGTTTCGGGAGCGTCAGTTCGAAGTGTTGGCAAGCGCACACAGGGATAAGATTATTAGCGAGATCGAAAGGGCTAAGTCAGCGCCGTCTGGCGAATGAAAGTCGAACAGATTACGCGGACAGGCCGCGGACACGCGCCCGGCGGAGCGCTCCGATCTTGGGCTAAGTGTTTGATGATTTTGGAGCGGGCGATGGGATTCGAACCCACGACCCCAACCTTGGCAAGGTTGTGCTCTACCCCTGAGCTACACCCGCACTCCAACCGATCGTTCGGGGACTAACGATCTAGTTGATCACTCGCCCCTTGTCTAGCGCCGTTCGGACGCCGCTAAACTTGGCGCGGCGCGATGGGTCCGCTAGACGTTTGGCCATGCTTGCCGACCGACCGACCTCCGCACACCGCGACCCAACGCCCCTCTTGGCGGGGTCCACGCTAGGCGCTAGGGTCCGCCTCAGGCCACGACGATGAGTATCGATACCCCCATCTTGAGTGAAGGCGGCGCCGGCGGAGCGGGCGGCGACCTTGTCAAAGACACCACCACGCAGGACTCCATGCGCGACGTCATCGAGGCGTCGCAGGCAGTCCCGGTGCTCGTCGATTTCTGGGCGCCGTGGTGCGGTCCCTGCCGCCAGCTCACGCCCGTGCTGGAGCGGCTGGTGCGCGCCGCCAAGGGCGCCGTCAAGCTCGTGAAGCTCAATATCGACGGGCATCCGCAGATCCCATCGCAAATGGGCGTGCAGTCGATCCCAGCCGTATTCGCGTTTCAGGATGGCCGGCCCGTCGACGGCTTCATGGGCGCGCTGCCGGAATCGCAAGTCAAATCCTTCATCGCGCGGCTGACGGGCGACGTATCGGCCGATCTCGCCGCCGTGCTCGAGGCTGCCGAGGAGGCCTTGGCGGCAGGCGACGTCAACGCCGCAGCGCAAACATTCGGCGAGGTCCTGCAAAAGGATGCCGAGAAGCCGCAGGCAGCGGCGGGGCTCGCCAAATGCTACATCAAGACCGGCGATCTGGTCCGCGCCGAGCAGACCCTCGCCCTCGTCCCGCCTGCCAAGGCGGACAGCGCCCCTGTCGCAAGCGCCCGCGCCATGCTCGAGCTCGCGCGCAAGGCCCCGAACGAAGGCGAGGTGGATGCCCTGCGGGCAAAGCTCGCGGCGGATCCGCAAGACCATCAGGCGCGCTTCGATCTCGCGCTCGCTCTCAATGCAAAGGGCGACCGCGAAGGTGCCCTGGAAGAGCTGCTCTCGATCATCCGCAAAAATCGCGGCTGGAACGACGACGCGGCGCGCAAGCAGCTGCTACAGCTGTTCGAGGCCTGGGGGACGAGCGACCAGACGGCCGCGCTCGGACGGCAAAAACTGTCGTCGATCCTGTTTGCGTGAGCTTAGGAGCGGGCCTTGGGCGTGACCGAACAATATCGAAGCGCCGCCGACCTGCCCCAAGTTCTGCCGATCTTCCCGTTGCGCGGCGCGATCCTGTTGCCGCGCGTGCCTCTGATGCTCAACGTCTTTGAGCCGCGCTATCTTGCGCTGGTGGATTTTGCCCTCGCCGGCGACCGGCTGATCGGCGTGGTGCAGCCAAGCACGGAGACGGGGTCGGGTGAATCACCCGAGGGCAATAGTTTCGAGTTGCGGCGGGTCGGCTGTGTAGGGCGCATCTCGGCCTTCAGCGAGAACGACGACGGCCGTGTGGTGATCTCCCTTGCCGGCATCGCGCGCTTCGACGTTACGGGAGAGGCCGGCTCCGATCATCCGTTCCGCCTCTGTCAGGTCAGCTACGCGCCATACGCCGCCGACTTTCTGTGCGGGCATGGCGAAGAGGACGTGGATCGGCCGCTTCTCATCGAAACGCTCCGAAGCTATCTCACCGCCAATAGTCTGAGCGCGGATTGGGACCGCATCAACGGCGCGAGCAACGAGCGCCTCGTCAACATGCTGTCGATCTTGAGTCCGTACGGACCGGAGGAGAAGCAAGCGCTCCTGGAGGCTCCGGATCTGAAGTCACGCGCGGAGGCGCTGGTGGCGCTCGCCGAGATGGAACTTGCAACGCGAGACGACGGCTCTGGAACGTCGCTGCAGTGATGGACGCTGAAGGAGACAGGCCGATGGCGGACGAGAGCAAGACAAGCGGCGACCGGCGGCTCGATCCGAAGTTGCTCGAGATCCTGGTCTGCCCGCTCACGAAGACGCCGCTCGACTACGACCGGGAGCGGCAAGAGCTGATCAGCCGCGCGGCCGGCCTCGCCTATCCCATCCGCGACGGCATTCCCATCATGCTGCCGGAAGAAGCGCGGAAGCTCGACGGAAGCTAAAGGCTCCGGTCTAAATCAACTCGCCCTTTAAGAGCCGCGGCACCTCGCCGGCGGTGCCCGACGCCTCGCGCACGAAGAAGCGCTTCAAGGCAGGCGTCCGCTCGACGATGCCGAGGCCGAGATCGCGTATCGCGCGGAGCGGCGTGCTGTCGTTGGAGAAGAGGCGGTTTATGCCGTCCATCACGGCGGCGGAGAAGGCGCTGTCGAAACGGCGCCAGCGCTCGTATCGCTCAAGCTCGGTATGGGCACCGATATCGAGTCCGAGCCTTGCACCCTCGACGACGGTCTGGCTGAGGGCGGCCACATCGCGCAGGCCGATATTGAGGCCCTGACCTGCCAGCGGATGGACCACATGGGCAGCGTCGCCGATCAAGGCAAAGCGATCTGCGATGAAGCTGCGCGCAAGCTGCATGTCGAGCGGGAAAGGCTGGCGCGGGCCGGCGATGGCGATGTCGCCGAGACGATGCCCGAATCGAGTCGTGAGCTCGGCGAGAAAATTCTCGTCGCTGCCCCGCATGATGGCGTCCCCCCGCGTCTTATCCTCGGTCCAGACGATGGAGGTGCGGTTGCCGCTCAGCGGGAGCATGGCAAACGGTCCGGCGGGCAGGAAATGCTGAACCGCGCGGCCTTGATGCGGCTTGCTGTGCGCGACCGTCGTAACGATGCCGATTTGCGGATAGGACCAGCCGACGCATTTGATGCCGGCGCGTTCGCGCAAGCGCGAGCGCTTGCCGTCAGCGGCAACAAGCAGGCGTCCTTCGATGACCGCGCCGCTGCCGAGGGTGACCGCAACGCTATAGGGACCCGACTTGAAGTCGGCGACGGTCTCCGGCGCCAGCTGCGTGATAGCCGGCCTTGCAGCGACGGCGGCGGCGAGGGCGCTGTGAAGGCCCGCGTTCTCGACGATATAGGCGCCGGGTTGGCCGGGGCTCGGCTGATCGTCGAAACCGAGATAGTGCGAACGAAACGACGCGCCAAGCTCACTATCGGTGATGTCGATGCTGGTGATGGGCTGAGCGTCGCGTGCGACCGCATCCCATATGCCTAGAACGGACAAGAGACTCTTGCTTGCGGCCGATAGGGCCGAGGCACGGGCGTCAGGCTTTATTCCTGCCGGTCCCTCGGCATCGATGAGAGCGATGCGGAAGCCTTCCGGCGCTGCCTTGGCAAGGGCGAGGGCGAGGGCGCGCCCGACAAAACCGCCGCCGGCAATAATCACATCGTAAGGCGCGCCCGATCCTTGCATCGCATTCCTATAGGCGACCTTCGCGGGGGATTCCAATTACAGGAGCCGCAAGGTGGCGCGCGTTGCGTTTCGCTGGAGCGATGAAACTAGTAAAGGGCGGCGGATAGAAGGTACCGCAAGCGAGGTCCATGCATGAGCCAAGCCCTCGACCAACTGCTCGCCATCCTCGATCTGGAGCCGCTGGAGCGCAATCTCTTCCGCGGCTTGAGCCCGCAGGTCGGATGGCAACGCGTGTTCGGCGGCCAAGTGATCGGCCAAGCCCTTGTCGCCGCTTGCCGCACCGTCGAGGATCGCACGGCCCATTCGCTGCATGCCTATTTTATGCGCGCCGGCGATCCCGCGGTACCCATCATCTATGAGGTCGACCGCATTCGCGACGGCAAGAGCTTTTCCACCCGCCGCGTGGTGGCGATTCAGCATGGCCAGGCCATCTTCTCCATGGCGGCGTCGTTTCACCGCCAGGAGGAGGGGCTGAGCCACCAGATCAGAATGCCGGACGTGCCGCCTCCGGAAGCTTTGCCGAGTGAGGCGGAGCTGAAAGAGCAGTTGATAGACCGTGTGCCACCCGCGGTGCGGGCTTATTGGGAGCGGGAGAGACCGATCGAGATTCGGCCCGTAAACCTGACGCGCTATCTCTCGCCGCAGGAGCGTGTGCCTTCTCAGCAAGTTTGGATCAAGGCCACGGGGGATCTCGGGGACGACATGGCTCTGCACCAATCCGTGCTGGCCTATGCCTCGGATTTCACGCTGCTCGATACGGCGCTGATCGCGCATGGGCGCTTCATTTTCGACCCCGGGCTCATGCTCGCGAGCCTCGACCACGCCATCTGGTTTCACCGGCCCTTCAGAGTCGACGACTGGCTGCTTTACGCGCAGGACAGCCCAAGCTCGGCCGCCGGCCGGGCCTTTTGCCGCGGAATATTGTTCGCCCGCGACGGGAAATTGGTGGCGTCCACCGCGCAGGAAGGCCTCGTCCGCCAGAGAGACGGCCGCTAGAGCCTATAAAGTAGGCACTCATCCGTAATTGCTTATTCTACGGGCGTTAGCTTCGAGCCGGCTCCGGCCCTCGCGCATCCCGCCCGCGTTAAACTTCATTAAAAGCAACGGTTTGCTGCGGTGCCGCAGAGTTGGCACGAGGCTTGACTCTGCATGCAGGTTGGCACGGCTGGGACCATGAACGCCAAGAACCCGGCGCCGTAAACATGGAGGGGTTAGAGATGAAGCTGGTAATGGCGATCATCAAGCCATTCAAGCTCGATGAGGTCCGCCAGGCCCTCACTGAGCTCGGCTTGCAAGGCATGACCGTGACCGAAGTGAAAGGCTACGGGAGGCAAAAGGGACATACGGAAATCTATCGGGGCGCAGAATACGCCGTGAACTTCCTGCCGAAGATCAAGATCGAAGTGGTCATTCCGACTGCCTCTGTCGACAAGGCGGTCGATGCCATCGTTGCCGCTGCCAAGACCGGGCAGATCGGTGACGGCAAGATCTTCGTCGTTCCCGTCGAGCAGACGGTGCGCATTCGCACCGGCGAAACCGACGAATCCGCGCTCTAGAGGGGGAGGTAGAAGAATGGTGACCCTTGCCAAATATTTTCTGATCGCAGCCGCTGCGTTCGCTGTGCTGCTCTTGCATTACGTCGATCCTGCACTCGCGCAGGAGGCGGAGGCTGCAGCGGAGGCTGCGGCTGCGGCTCCCGCTCCGACGCTCGATACCGGCGATACGGCGTGGATGCTCACAGCCACGGCCATCGTCTTGATGATGACGATTCCCGGGCTCGCGCTTTTCTATGGCGGCCTGGTACGCAAGAAGAACATCCTATCGCTGGTGATGCAGTGTTTTGCGATCACCTGTCTTATCACCATTGTCTGGATGGTCGCGGGCTACTCTCTCGCATTCACCGATGGCGGTTCGCTCAATTCCTACATTGGAGGCTTCTCCAAAGTTCTGTTGAATGGGGTTGGGAAAGACAGTCTCACGCTCACGATTCCTGAGTCGGTGTTCTTCACCTTCCAGCTGACCTTCGCCATCATCACTCCGGCCCTGATCGTCGGCGCCTTCGCCGACCGCATGAAGTTCTCGGCGCTCGTGCTCTTCATGGTGCTGTGGTCTCTCATCGTCTATGCCCCGATCACGCATTGGGTCTGGGGCGGCGGGTTCCTGGCGGGCGCCGGCGTGCTCGACTTCGCGGGCGGCACCGTGGTGCACATCAATGCCGGTATCGCGGGCCTGGTCTGCTCGATCTATCTCGGCAAACGCTACGGCTACGGCACCGAAAACATGGCGCCTAGCAACCTCGTCTACAGCGTCGTCGGCGCCTCGTTACTGTGGGTCGGCTGGTTCGGCTTTAATGCCGGCTCCGCCGTGGCTGCAAACGCGTCGGCCGGCATGGCCATGGCCGTGACACAGATCGCCACGGCTGCGGCAGCGCTCGCGTGGATGTTCATCGAGTGGCTCGTGCACAAGAAGCCGAGCGTTCTCGGGATCATTTCGGGAGCGGTCGCCGGTCTCGTCGCCATCACGCCGGCATCGGGCTTCGTGGGTCCGACCGGTGCGCTTTGGATCGGCATCGCGGCCGGCCTTGGGTGCTTCTTCGCCTCGACGACGGTGAAGCGCGCCTTTGGCTACGACGACTCGCTCGACGTCTTCGGCATCCATGCCGTGGGCGGCATTATCGGTGCCCTTCTCACCGGCGTCTTCGCCGTGGAAGCCATTGGTGGAAAGCCGGGCCTGTTAGAAGGCAATCCGGGCCAGGTGCTCACGCAGGGTTACGGCATTCTCGCCACCATCATCTGGTGCGCGATCGCAACCTTCGCGATCCTCATCGTCGTGAACATCATCACGGGCGTGAGGGTGAGCCAGGCCACTGAGGTCGAAGGGCTGGACATCAACCTGCATGGGGAGGTGGTTCCCTAAACATTGCGCGCAACCAACTGAGGGAAAAAACGTTACGCGACACGAGCTGAAGTCTACATCCTCCCAGACTTTTGCTCACTTCAGCCCCGGCCTCTCGCCGGGGCTTCCTTTTATGGCCCGGCGCGAACGGCCCATTGCCGCCGCGGAACGCATCCCGTAACAGGGAAACGTGCCCTCCGACCTCACCAGCCTCGATGCCCTGGTCGCCTCTCCATTTGGCCGCCTCGCGCGGCTGCTGGAGGGTTTCGCGCCCGGCGCCGCGCCGATCGACCTGTCGCTTGGAGAGCCGCGCGCACCGCTTCCAGACTTCGTGACGCCGATCCTTGCGTCTCATGCCGGGGAGTTCAGCCGCTACCCGCCGATCAAGGGACTCCCGGAATTGCGGGGAGCGATCGCGGCCTGGATGGGGGCGGCGCTACCCGAATCTAGAAAGCAGGATCGATCCCGAGACGCAGGTGCTGCCCCTTAATGGCTCACGGGAGGGTCTGTTTTCAGCCATTTTTCCTGCGCTGGCGCGGAAGACCGTCCCGGGGCGCCCCCCCGTTCTCATCCCCAATCCGTTCTACCAGGCCTACGCCGCGGCAACGGCGGCCTCAGGCGCGGAGCCTGTGTTTCTGCCGAGCGGCGGGGATACAGGCTTTCTTCCGGACGTCGACACCATCGACACGGTGCTACTTGATCGCAGCATCGCCTTTTACCTCTGCTCGCCTTCCAACCCGCAAGGCGCGGTTGCCGATGCAGACTATCTCACGCGCGCCATCGCGCTGGCGCGGCGGCACGATTTCCTCCTGTTCGCCGACGAGTGTTATTCGGAGATCTTTACCGACGTCGCGCCGCCTGGGGCCTTGCAGACGGCCATGAGCGCCAGCGGCAGCCGCCAATGTCGTGTCCTTCCAGTCCGCTCTCCAAGCGATCCGGCCTTCCCGGCCTCCGATCGGGATTCGTTGCCGGGGGACGCGTCCTTCATGGCGCCTTTCCTGCGCTTCCGGAATGTCGCCTGTCCCCAAGTGCCGCTGCCGATCCAGCATGTTTCCGTCGCGGCGTGGGGAGATGAGGTCCATGTGGAAGCGGGACGCGCCCTTTACCGGCGGAATTTCGAGCTGGCCGACCGCCTCCTTGCGGGCCGCTATGGCTACAAGCGCCCTGCGGGGAGCTTTTTTTGTGGCTCGACATGAACGCCAGCGGCGGCGGGGAGGCCGCGATGAAAACCCTTTGGAAAGGGTGTGGTGTCAAAATGCTCCCGGGCAGGTATCTCGCCCACGGGGAAGCAGACGGGATCAATCCAGGCATGGATTTCGTCAGGGCCGCGCTCGTGCATGACGCCGAAGCCACGAGCGCGGCGCTGGCGCGTATCGTCGCCACTTTGGGTTAGGGAATGGCCAGCAGAACACGAGTGAAAGAGCGGCGCCGGCTCTTGCCGGGCGCTGTCGAAACGGGCTTGCGTCGCCTCGTCCTTGGGACATACGGGCTCGTCATCCTGGCGGTTTCTTGCGGCGCCTGGGCGAGCCTCGCCACCTGGTCGGTGCACGATCCAAGCTTCAACAACGCCACGCGCGCGGCGCCCAGCAATCTCCTCGGCGGCTGGGGGGCTGTGCTTGCGGACCTCACCATCCAATCCTTGGGGCTTGCCTCCATCATCCTGTTCCTACCGCTCGCGGCCTGGGGCTGGCATCTCGTCTTCCGCACCGCGCGGACGCGGCGGCGCGCGCGCCTGCTGGCACGGCCGGCAGCGGTGGTCCTGCTCGCCGCGGCGCTATCGGCTCTGCCGCAGCCAAAGAGCTGGCCGCTGCCGAATGGTCTCGGCGGCATCCTGGGCGATCTTTTCATCGCCGCCGCCCATGTCATCGGACCGTTTCTGCCGGAGGCCGCGGTGTCCTTCGTCGCCGGGCTCGTCTTTTTCGGCGTCGGCATCATGCTGCTCCTCTTTGCCTGCGGCACGAGTACATCAGCGCTGCTGGCGCTGTGGGCGCCGCGCAGCCGCATCCCGAGCGAATGGGCGAACGCGTCCCTCGGCGCCGCCATGCATATCGCCATGCGCACGCGCGCCACGCTTGGCCGTTTCCGGCGGCGTCGCGACGAGGAGCCTGAATTCCTGGACGAGGAAACGGAAGACGAGTCGAGCGACGAGGCGTGGACCGAACGGGCGTTCATCGCCGATCCGGACGGTCGCATCGAGCCATCCTTCGATGCCGTGCCGGAGGGCTACGACGAGGATGAGGAGTCCGACGAAGACGAGTATGGCGACGACATCACCGAACCCGATTACAATATCACGCGCCTGAACGGGGCCGCCAAGAGGAAGAAACGCTTCAGCGGCCGCGCGCAGCACGACGAGGAACCTTACGAGGCGCCACCTTTCAAACTCTTGCAACCGCAGCCGCGCAGCCGCGGCCGCGACGTCAGCGATGAAGTCCTGCACGAGACGGCGCGCGAGCTCGAAGGCGTGCTCCAGGATTTCGGCGTCAAGGGCGAAATCACCAATGTCCGTCCCGGTCCCGTGGTCACGCTCTACGAGCTTGAGCCCGCGCCCGGCACTAAATCCTCGCGCGTCATCGGCCTCGCCGACGATATCGCGAGATCCATGAGCGCGATCGCAACGCGCGTCGCCGTCGTTCCGGGCCGCAACGCCATGGGCATCGAGCTCCCCAACGACACGCGTGAGATCGTGATGCTGCGCGAGCTCATGGAGTCGGACGACTTCCAGGATACGGACGCAAGACTCGCGCTCGCGCTCGGCAAGAATATCGGCGGCGAGTCCGTCATCGTCGATCTCTCACG
>NZ_JBPCOU010000108.1:0-51999 GCF_050999895.1 Methyloceanibacter sp.
TCTCGGCCGCAACGGCGAGACTGTCGGGATCGTAAGTGAGCCCCGAGACGTCATTGAAGATCGCGGCACCTGCCGTGGCGGCGGCACGCGCCACATCGGCTTTCCGCGTATCGATGGAGATGGCAGCCTTGATGCCGTGCAGCTGCTCGATGACCGGCACCACGCGGGCAAGCTCGTCTTGCGTCTCGACCGTATCGGACCCCGGCCGCGTCGACTCTCCGCCAATATCGACAATGTCTGCACCCGCGGTGGCGAGGCCAGCGGCGTGGACCACCGCTTCCTCTTTGGTGTCGTACAGCCCGCCATCGGAAAAACTGTCCGGCGTCACATTGACGATGCCCATCAGCAACGGACGGTCGAGACTGAACCCGGCGAAGGGCGGGCGCTGTGCCGTCACTCGCTCAAGCAGCGGCGTGAGATCGGCATCTCTCGATTCGGCGAGCGCGCGCGCGGCGAAGAGATGGGCCTTGCTGTCGCCGGGAACGCCTTCGATCAGCTCGGCCGCGGTGAAGGCGATCACACTGCCGGCGACCGGCAGTGCAAAACCTTCCGCAATGGCTGTCGCAGCGGTCGGGCCGTAGAGAAAGCCGATCGGCCGGAGAAAAAGCTTCGTCATCACGGCAGGCTTAGCACGGACGCCGCCCGCACGCGCCTGTGTCAAAAACGAGCATGCCCGGCACAAGGCCGGGCATGACGACTAGACTATGAGGTCGGAGCTTAAGGCTCAAGTCGTGGGCTGAGGCGCCATGCCGCCAGTGTCAGGCTCCGGCGGTGCCTTCTTGCCCTTGCCCGCGACGGGCACGGCCGAGGCTGGCGGCGGCCGCGTGCTGGTATCGGGCGTGAAATCCCGAACCGGCGGCTTGCCGTTCAGGAGATTCTTGATCTCCTCGCCGCTGAGGGTCTCGTATTCCAGGAGCCCACGCGCGACGACGTGGAGATTGTCGATTTCCGTCTCGAGAATTCTGCGCGCCTCGGCATAGGACTCGTCGACGAGGCGATGAATCTCATCATCGACGGTCTTCTGCGTCTCGTCGGAGAGATTTTGCGTGCGCGAGATGGAATGGCCGAGGAACACTTCTTCCTCGTTGTCGCCATAAGCGAGCGGGCCGAGCTTGTCGGACATGCCGTATTGCGTGACCATGGCACGCGCGAGCTGCGTCGCCATCTTGATGTCCATCGAGGCACCGGACGTGACCTTCTCGTAGCCGAAGATCAGCTCCTCGGCGACACGGCCGCCCATGGCGACGGTGATGTCCGCCTTGAGCTTCGCGCGCGTATGGGAAAGCATGTCGCGTTCCGGCAGCCGCATGACCATGCCGAGCGCACGTCCGCGCGGGATGATCGTTGCCTTGTGCACGGGATCGGACGCCGGCTGATGCAGGGCGACGAGCGCATGCCCACCTTCGTGATAGGCGGTGAGCGTCTTCTCTTCTTCCGTCATCACCATCGAACGGCGTTCGGCGCCCATCATCACCTTGTCCTTCGCGTCCTCGAACTCGTGCTGTGTGACGAAACGCTTGGACCGGCGCGCGGCGAGCAACGCGGCCTCGTTGACGAGATTGGCGAGATCGGCGCCCGAGCAGCCGGGCGTGCCGCGCGCAACGACGCGCAGATCGACATCCGGCGAGGGCGGAACCTTGCGCACATGGACCTTCAGGATCTTCTCGCGGCCGATGATATCGGGGCGCGGCACCACGACCTGACGGTCGAAGCGGCCCGGACGCAGCAGCGCGGGATCGAGCACGTCGGGACGGTTTGTGGCCGCGATCAGAATGATGCCTTCATTGGCCTCGAAGCCGTCCATCTCGACGAGCAACTGGTTGAGGGTCTGCTCGCGTTCGTCGTTGCCGCCGCCGAGGCCCGCCCCACGATGCCGTCCGACGGCGTCGATTTCGTCGATGAAGATGATGCAAGGCGCGTTCTTCTTCGCCTGCTCGAACATGTCGCGGACGCGGCTTGCGCCGACCCCGACAAACATCTCGACGAAGTCGGAGCCCGAAATCGTGAAGAACGGAACGTTCGCCTCGCCGGCGATCGCGCGCGCGAGCAGCGTCTTACCGGTGCCGGGAGGGCCGACCAGCAACGCGCCGCGCGGGATGCGCCCGCCGAGCTTCTGGAACTTTTGCGGATCGCGCAGGAACTCGACGATCTCCTCCAGATCCTCCTTCGCCTCTTCCACGCCGGCAACGTCGTCGAAGGTGACGCGGCCGTGGCGTTCGGTCAGGAGCTTCGCCTTGGACTTGCCGAAGCCCATCGCGCGACCGCCGCCGGACTGCATCTGGCGCATGAAGAAGATCCAGACCGCGATGAGAAGCAGCATCGGGAACCAGGAGACGAGCACGCCGAGCAGCGACGGCACGTCCTCCTCCGACGGCTTTGCGGTGATCTTCACGTTCTTCTGGTAGAGCTTGTCGACCAGGTTGGGATCGTTGGGCGCATAGGTCTGGAAGGCGCGGCCATCGGAAAAGTGGCCGGTGATCGTGCTGCCGGCGATGGTCACGTCCTGAATGCTGCCGCTATCGACTTCGCTCAAAAGCTGGGAAAAGCTGATCTCATTGCCGCGAACCTGGACCCCAGGGCTCTGGAACAGGTTGAACAGCGCAACGAGCAGCAGGCCGATAAAAACCCAGATGGCGAAGTTACGGAAATTGGGATTCATGACTGTCCTGACTGATTGAGGTCCGGGCGGACCCCGCGCCCTCGGAATGCCTGCGCGCCATCCTTGGGACTAAGCCTTGCTAACATAGGAACCAGCGCTCTCCTTGCCAAGTAAAGCTAACGCAAAGAGGTGCACGGTTCCTCAACGTCTTACCGCCGCATCGCGGCGTTAGCGCGGCGGGGCATCAACCACGGCCGCGTTAACGAAGGCGGTTCTGAAGCCGGGGGCTCCCCCGTCAGCAGGGCTTCCGGGCCGCGGCACGGCGACAAGACGATCCTCGCGCCAGCAGGCAGGAAGCGTCCGCCCCGCAAGCCGCGGCAGGGCCGCAAGCCACGGCACCGTGCGCCGCAGCTCGATAAAACCGCCCTCTCCCAACGCCCGCACCGTGACCGGTCCCTGCGTGCCCGCGTCGAGCCCGACGCGGAAGCGATTGTCCCACAGCGCCTGCGAACCCGGCTCGAGCGACAGGACCGGCAGCGGAAGCCGCGTCCGCACCTCGCGGAAGACCCCGAGGCGTCCCGCAGCGGGTTGCACCCGGCAGGCGCTGAGCGTCCGTGCCTTGAGCGGATCTTGGGCAACAGCGGCCATCAGCGCCTCGAGCTTCGCGAGCTGTAAGGGTTCCTCCCGCCCGCTGACCGAGGCGATGACCCGGCCGAGCGCACGCAAGGCGATCTCCTCCGACGCCGAGGCGAGCGCGCCCTGGTCGAGGAGGCAATAGCCAGCGTCCTGTGTCTCGCAATGATCGGCGAGGAAAGAATTCGTCGCGCGTTCCAGCGCCTCTTTCGCCCGCCGCAGGCGCCGCGCCGAGCGTGCCAACGCCTCTGGCGTCAGGCCGAGACGGAGAAGCGCCTCGCGCTCATCCCTGAGCCGCGCGCGCTCGAAGCGGGAATCGGCATTGCTGGGATCGGTCGCGAACGGGACGCCGCGCACCACAAGCGTCGAGACAAGCCGAGCCTTCGGCACATCGAGCAGCGGCCGCAAGACAGCAATGCCGCCCCATGCACTTTGCTCGGACACGGCGGACAGGCCGTCGAGACCGCTGCCGCGCTTCAGCCGCATCAACACGGTTTCGGCCTGATCGTCGAGATGATGCGCGGTCACGAGCGCTGGAATGTCGTGCGCGTGGCAATACGCGGCGAGGAGATCGTAGCGGGCGATACGCGCGCGCGCCTGCAAGCCGCCGGCACGCGCATCCGGAACCCCTTGTAGCGTGGCGTGGTCCAGGCCGAGACGAGTCGCCACGGCGGCGACCGTTGCCGCCTCGTCCTTGGCCTCTGGGCGCAGCGCGTGATCGACCGTGAGCACGGTGAGCCTGACGCCGCGATCGGAGGCCCACGGAGCGGCAAGCTGGAGAAGGGCGATGCTGTCGGGGCCTCCCGACACTGCAAGCGCCAAATGCGAATAGCGGTGGAGCGGCGCCAGCATCGCGCCGGCCTCCCCGTCTGAAACTGGAAGAACACTCATCTCAGCAACCGGCCTTCGTGCGCTCGTTCGCAGCCAACTCGCGAATATGATCTCTCGCGGACGGATATTTGGTCTTCAGCTCATTGAAGGTCGAGCACGCGGCGTCCTTCTGTCCCAGCGCGGCGAGCGACATGCCGAGCTTGAGGAGAGTGTCGGGGGCCATCTGATTCGACTTGTAGGTCTGGTAGCCCTTGAGGAAGGTGTCGGCAGCATCCTTGAACTGACCGCGCATGAAATAGCTCTCGCCGAGCCAATATTGCGCATTCCCCGCCAGCCTATCGCTCGGATAGGTGGCGAGAAACTCACGGAACACCGGCTCCGCGGCGACGTAGTCGCGCTGCATGACGGACCCATAGCCCTGCTCGTAAAGCGCCTTGGCGTCGTTGGCCGGTAGCGCCGCTGTCAGGCTCTGCGGCTGATCGTGTCCGCCGCTTCCGCTACCAAGATCGGAGGGCAAGGGCGACAAGGACTCAGGCCACGCATCGGCGTCTCGATTCTCCGGAGGCTGGCTCGCGCCGTTCGGCGTGGTTGTCGTATCGAAAGACGTTGGCGCGATGGCGTCGGTCGCGGACGCAAGGGCCGTCGGCGATTGCGCAGGCGCCTGTCCCTGACGCCCGGGCACGTCGCCGTTTTGCGGCAGAGGCGGCAGCGACTGCGGCGCGCAGGAGAGCTGCGCCTGCATGGCGCTCAATTGTTGCGCCATCTGCTCCATCTGGTTCGTCAGCGCTTGGATCTGGGTCTCAAGCGCTTGGATGCGGGGACCCGCATCGCCGAACCCCCCATCGTCGCCGCGCGAGACCGACGGCGGCGCGCTCGAGCCGGCCTGCGAGCCCGCGTTGGGATTCGCCCGCAACAAGGATTCCAGAGTTCCGACCATGACCTGAAGGTCGGCGAACTGCTCTTCCAGCCTGCCGATTCGACTGGAGGTTGAATCGCCGCTCGGCGCCTTCGGCTGTGCCGCCGGCGCAGGCGCCGCCTGCTGGGCATAAACCGGCGACGCGAGAAGGCAGGCGAGCAGGCCGGCCGCCGCCACAGCGCGAAGCGGGTGCGAACGCGCGCACCTCGACGTCAGGAGAGCGATCACGATGGGGCCTTGTCGATGCCTGGCTGATGCCTGCGGTCCGTCAAGAACATGCCGGAACCTAGCGCATTTTCAGCCGGTTTGGGGCCAAACTTTGATCGGAGCTATTACGCCGCAATCGAGCCGGAGGCCCCCGCCCCAAGCGTCAGCTGGCGGATGCCAGCCGACCGACTTCCGTTCAGCCCGCTAGTAACGCGCGACCGCCGCGTTGTTCAGGTTCGTCTTCGCGCGGCGATTCTGCGACCAGCAGGAAATGTCGTCGCAGGTCGCGACCGGGCGCTCCTTGCCGTAGGAAATCGTACGCAGCCGGCCCTGGTTCACACCTTGCGCGGCGAGGAAGTTCCTGACGGAAATCGCGCGCCGTGCACCAAGCGCGATGTTGTATTCGCGCGTGCCGCGCTCGTCGGCGTGGCCCTCGATCAAGATCGTGTATTGCGGATATTGATTGAGCCAACGGGCCTGATTGCGCAGAATCCCCTGAGCCTCGCCCGTCAACGATGAGCTATCCACCAGGAAGAGAACGACATCGCCGACATTGACGGCGAAATCTCGGCTGGTGCCGGGTTGAACCGGGCCTTCTCCACCGAGACCATATTGCTTTGGCTGCGCCTGACGCGAGCAAGCCGCAAGTGCCAAGGCAACCACCAGAACGCCTGCGATTTTGCAAGCGCACTTAATCCCACCACTCATGTACATGAACTGAACTCCCGCTACCCGGTTTTAGGAAATCGTTAAAGGTAAAACCTTAACGATTCCCTATTAACCTTGATCGTCGAGCAGACTAGCAGCCGGGAAAGGCCAAAAAGAGCCTCAAAAGAATTGGATGCCAGGGACACTGCTATGAGCAGTGGCCCGGCACCCGATCCTTGTCGGTGGAAGGCCGGAGCCTTCCACCAGAAATCCTTTGGCCGCAGCTTAGACGCGAACAACCTGCTCGACCACGACGTCGGCTGAGCCGAGCTTCAGGGGCTCTGCGACGACGGCCTTCTCGTGGTGGCCAAAGCAGCCACCAAGCGCAACTGTGGCGGCCACGAGTGTGGCAACGACGATAACGCCCTTCAAACCCTGCATGGTCTTCTCTCCTTTGGTTAAAACGGCAGTAGCCGTCTTTGCATGTACCGGCGCGGCTGGTTCAGATCAAGACCGGACTACCGTTCTACAACCGTTTTCCGGTGGGTTGATGCCAAAATGCAACGCCGAATCTCATCCTCCAGCCAATCGAGGCTAGCCCTCAGGGGGACCTCGATCAAGAAGGTTAACACCCTGCCGGATTAGGCTTAAAAAAGCGTAACTTACCGTGCCGAAAGGAAGCGGCAACGCTTCCTCTGAGACATTCTGGCAACGCTTTCGCTAGTTGATGAGGGGCGACCAGGCCGGGTCGGAGCCGAACGCCGGCGTGGCCACCTGGCGCTCGTTATAGCCGGTGAGATCGATGGTGAAGAGCCTCGGGCCCCCGCCGGCGCCGGGCGATTCCCGGAAGAACATCAGGACTCGGCCATTCGGGGCCCAGGTCGGCCCCTCATTGTGGAAGCCCTCGGTCAGAACGCGTTCGCCGGAGCCGTCCGGCTTCATCACGCCGATCAAAAATTGGCCGCCTTGCTGCTTTGTGAAGGCGATGAGGTCGCCCCGCGGCGACCAGACCGGGGTGGAGTAGCTGCCAGCGCCCCGGCTGATGCGGCGCTGGCCGGAGCCATCGGCATTCATGACGTAGATCTGCTGTGAGCCCTCGCGGTCGCTCTGGAACACCACCTGGCGTCCGTCAGGGGAATAGCAGGGAGAGGTGTCGATGGCCTGTCCCTGGGTCAGGCGCATTGTCCTGCGGCTGCGCAGGTCCATGGCGAAGATGTTGGCGTTTCCGCCCTCCTCGAGGCTCATGATGATGCGCTGGCCGTCTGGCGAGAAGCGTGGCGCGAAGGTCATGCCCGGAAACGCGCCGACGATCTCCCGCTGCCCCGTTTCGATGTTGAGAAGGTAGACCTTGGGCTTCTCGCCGCCGAAGGACATGTAGGTGATCTCTTGCGTGGAGGGGCTGAAGCGCGGCGTGAGCACGAGCTCGTTGCCCGTCGTCAACAACCGCACGTTGTATCCATCCTGGTCCATGATGGCGAGACGCTTCATGCGCTTGTCCTTCGGACCCGATTCGTCGACGAAGACGACGCGGCTGTCGAAATAGCCCTTCTCGCCCGTGATGCGCTCATAAATGGCGTCGGCGATGATATGAGCGATCCGCCGCGCCTCCTTCGGCCGGGTGAAGAACTGCTCGCCGGCGAGCTGCTTGCCCGACAGCGGATCCCACAGCCTGAACTCAGCCTTGAGCTTGCCGTCCTGGCTACCGACGCGGCCGACGACGAGAGCCTGCGCGTTCAGCAGGCGCCAATCCTCGAAACGCGGCACCCGATTCGTGTCGAGGCCCTTCTCGATGAAGGCGGCGGGGTCGATTGGCTTGAACAGGCCTGACGACTGGAGGTCGCTCGCCACGACATTGCTGATTTCACGAGCCTTTTCCGCATCCACCGAACCATCGGTGGCGAACTCGGGAATGGCGATGGGCATCGGCTGGATGTTGCCCTGCGTGATGTCGAGCTCCATCACCGCGCGCGCCGGTGTCGGCAGCGCAGCCACGAGCGCCGCGAGACCGAGCGCGAGCGCCGGCGCTGTCCGGAGCAAGATGGATGAGGGTGCAGAGTGCATTTCGGTCATACAAGTCATGAGCAGATTTAGCCGCTCCGATACATTTGGCTTGGGTCGAAATTAAGGATCATGTCGCGCCAGGCCGAGTATTTCTCGACCGGCAGCGTGTAAGGCTGGCACTGGTAGACCGCGCGCACCGCGCTGTCGGCAGCGGCCTGGAAAAAGGCCGAGCCCCCGCTATTGGCGATGCTGGGGTAGCCGATCAGGGTGCCGTCCTCATTCAGCTGGAGGCGCAGCTTCACGACGATGCTGTCCGCGCCGAGTCCGCCCGGCGGCGGGTTCCAGCACTGCGCGATTCGCGCGCGCAACGCGTCGATCTCGTTCACCGACATCGTCAGTTGCGTGCCGTTGCTCTGCCCGCGCACCGGTTTCTCCGGCGCATCCTCGGCGATCTCGTTGGGCGTCGCCTCCTCGGCCGCATCCGGAATCTTGTTGAGGAGAGCGGCAATCCGATCGGCGTTGAAGTCGCGCGAGGGCTTTTTCGGCGCCGGCTTTTTCGGAGCGTCAGCTTTTTTCGGCTCGGGCTTTTTGGTCTCGGGCTTCTTTTCCGGTTCCGGCTCCTTGGCCTTTGCGATTTTTTCCGGCTTGGGCTCCGGCTTTTTCGGCGACTCGACCTTTTCCGGCACGGGCTCCGGCTTTTTCTCCGGCAGCGCCTCGGTTTTCTCCGGCGGTTCGACCTTTTCCTTCACCGCGACCGGCTTCTCTTCCTTGGGCTTCGCCACCAGGGGAGCTTCGTCCTTGGCGTTGGCCATGCCGGCCTTCAGCCTGGTGATCTCGGCCGGCGTTGCGAGGTCGACAGGGATTTCCTGGAGCGGCGCTGAGTCGAGCTTCGTCGTCGGGAGGGCGGCCACCACCCACAGCAGGAGCGCGCCGTGCAGCGCGGCAGAAATGAAGGTGCTTCTGCGCATCCTATCCGAGCTTTCGAGCTTCCCTCGTTACAGCGGGTCGACCTGATCGGTGACGAGCGTGACCGGCAGACCCGCCTCTTTGATTCTCGCCAGGACTTTCACGACATTCCCGTAGGCGGTGCGGTTATCACCGCGCACCCACACCCGTTCTCCGCTTCCGGTCTCCCGGATAGCAGCAAGTTTGGGCACAAGTTCGTCAAAGCTGATCTCGGAGTTCTGCAAAAAGATCTTGCCGTCCGGATCGACGCTGATGTTGAGCGGCTCCGCTTCCGCCTTGACTGGCCCCGCCTCGGTCTTGGGCAACTCGATATTCGGCAGCTCGCTCTTGGCGGCCTCGACCTCGACACCCACCGTCAGCAACGGCGCCGCCACCATGAAGATGATCAGCAGCACGAGCATGACATCCACCATCGGCGTGACATTGATCTCGCTCATCGGGCGTGACGCGCGCCGCCGCGTCCGCCGGCTTCCGCCTCCGCCCCCGGTGTCGATCGATGCACCCATCGCCTTGCCTCCTTACACCGTGGTCTTGTCGATCTGCCGCGACAGGATCGCGGAGAACTCGTCGGCAAAACCTTCCAGCCGTCCCGCGTGCCGGGCGACTTCCGTGTTGAATTTGTTATAAAAAATGACCGCTGGAATCGCCGCGAGCAGGCCCAGCGCGGTGGCGAACAGAGCCTCCGCGATGCCGGGCGCCACCACTGCAAGGCTCGTATTCTTGCTGACCGCGATCGCCTGGAAGCTCGTCATGATGCCCCACACGGTGCCGAACAGACCGACGAAGGGCGCCGTCGAGCCGACGGTGGCGAGAAAGGTGAGCCGCCGCTCCATGCGCTCCACCTCGCGGCTGACGGTCACGTCCATGACCTTCTCCACGCGGAGTTGCACTCCTGCCGAGGGCTTTGGATTTCGCTCGATACTTCGTTTCCATTCGCGCATGGCCGCGACGAACAGCGCCGCCATGGAGGTGTTCCGGCGCTGCGACAGCGCCTGATAGAGCTCTTCGAGCGACTGGCCGGACCAGAACACCTGCTCGAAATTGTCCGTCTCCTTGCGCGTCCGCGCGAAGAGGAAGAACTTTTCGAAGATGATGGCCCAGCTCCACATCGACGCCAGCACCAGCCCGATGATGACGAGCTTGACGACGATGTGCGCATTCTTGAAGAGCTCGAAGATCGATAGATCGACCGCAACGTCCGGCGGAGTCATGACGGCCTCTTGGCATGATCCAAAACTCGTCTCCCCGGGCCGCGGCCTTGGCGAGACGAAGCTTGGACTTCGTGGGGCTTGTTCCACGCTTGCTTGACGAAAATCGCCGGGGAGAACGCTAGGCGACCTTACGCGAGCGAATGTGACTAAACTTGGGCCCGTTTACCGTGATGGTCCGCGCTAGCTCTTCCGCTCCGACCCACACGCTTTACTGTTCTCGCTACGTTTCACGCCGATGGTTAACGAATCGTTGAAGCGCATCGCGCACCATCACCCCGATACGCTGCGGCTTGCCCGCGAACGACACCAGAACCACCACCACCCGCATGCGGGCAAGCACGGTCCCCGCAAGCCTGACCTCCTGCGTCAGGACGAGCGAAGCGCCCCCGATCTCGGCGCAGCGCGTCACCACCTCGAGCACCTGGCCCAGGCGAGCCGGCTTCAAATAATCAATCTCGATGCGGCGAACCACGAAGACGGCCCCCTCGCCCTCCTTCGGCTGCGCCAGGCTCTGATGATGGATCCCGAGCACGCGGATAAAATCGGAGCGGCCGCGCTCGCAAAAACGCAGAAAGCTTGCGTGATAGACGACGCCGCCGCAGTCGGTGTCTTCGAAATAGACCCGCACCGGGAGGATATGGGTGTCGCCCTCGATGCGTCCGGCGAGGTCCGGCCACGACCTGCTGACCTCCACCGTCACGTCTCCTCGCCGCCGTTGAAGAGCGGGAATTGCGACGACTGCGCCGAGGTCGGCAGCCCGAGATGGGTGAAGGCCGAGGCGGTGAGGACGCGCCCGCGCGGCGTGCGCGCAATCAAGCCCTGCTGCAAGAGATAGGGCTCGATGATCTCCTCGATGGCGTCGCGCGGTTCCGACAGCGCCGCCGACAACGTCTCCACCCCGACGGGCCCACCGTTATAGTTCACCGCGATGCAGCGCAGGTAACGGTGATCGAGCGCGTCAAGGCCGCGCGTATCGACCTCGAGCTGCGATAGCGCCCCGTCGGCGATCTTGGCGTCGACGGCGGCAGCGCCGGCGACGGATGCGAAATCCCGCACCCGGCGCAAGAGCCGCGCCGCAACGCGAGGCGTACCGCGCGCGCGCCGTGCAATCTCATGCGCGCCTTCCGGCGTGAGACCAAGCCCAAGCAGCCGCGCACCCCGGCGCACGATCTCTTCCAGCTCCGCAACGCCGTAGAATTCGAGCCGGATGGGAATGCCGAAACGCTCGCGGAGCGGCGTGGTGAGAAGGCCCGTGCGCGTGGTGGCGCCGACAAGCGTGAAGCGGGAAAGATCGATGCGCACCGAGCGCGCCGCCGGTCCCTCGCCGATGATGAGGTCGAGCTGGAAGTCCTCCATCGCCGGATAGAGGATTTCCTCGACCGCCGGACTGAGCCGGTGGATCTCGTCGATAAAGAGGACGTCGCGGTCCTCGAGATTGGTGAGAAGTGCTGCGAGATCGCCGGCCTTGGCGATCACCGGACCGGAGGTCGCGCGAAAGTTGACGCCGAGCTCGCGCGCCACGATCTGCGCAAGCGTGGTCTTGCCGAGACCGGGCGGCCCGGCGAAGAGCACATGATCGAGGGCCTCGCGGCGAGAGCGCGCGGCATCGATGAACACCTTGAGATTGTTGCAAACTTTCGCCTGACCGATGAACTCGGACAGCGTCTGCGGGCGAAGCGAGACCTCGGGCTGGTCGTCGTCGCGTTTGGCGGCCGCGAGCACCCTCTCAGCCATGCGCCCTGCCTCCGAGCCGGGGATTGATGACGGCGGCCGCCAGAGACGTCCTCATTGCGCAAGCTCCCGAAGGCCGAGGCGGATAAGCTCCTCGGTCCGCGCCTCGCGGCCGGCCTTGTCTAGTGCCGCGGTGACGGCGGCGGCGGCCTGCACATGGGCATAGCCGAGATTAAGTAGCGCAGACACGGCATCGCGTGCAGCGAGCCCCTCCGGCAGTGCCGCCACGGCCGGCTGCACGCCTCCGCCCGGCCGCAGCGCCGGTGCAAGCATCGGCATTTTGTCCTTGAGCTCGGCGACGATGCGCGCGGCGACCTTCGGACCGACACCGGGCGCCCGCGCGACCTGGGCATTGTCCTGTAGCGCCACCGCATTGGCGAGTTCGCCCGCACTCAAGACGCCGAGCACCGCAAGCGCAACCTTCGCCCCGGCCCCCTGCACCGTCTGGAGCGCGCGGAACCAAGCGCGGTCATGCTCGGTGGCAAAGCCGTAAAGCCGGATGGAGTCCTCGCGCATATGAGTGTCGATGGCGAGGCTGACCATGTCGCCGATGGCGGGGAGGCCGGCGATGACCCGCGCCGACACCGTCACCTCGTAGCCGACGCCGCCCACATCGATGATCAAGGATGCGAAGCCGACACTATCGAGACGGCCCGTGAGCTTGCCGATCATGACGCGCTCCGCAGGCTGAGCGCGACCGCCGCCTCGAAGCGCCGCCAAGAACGCGAATGGGCATGCGTGATGGCGATGGCGAGCGCGTCGGCAGCATCGGCGCTATCGGGGGTGGCGCGCGGCAGGAGGCACTTCACCATGGCGCGGATTTGAGCCTTGTCGCCGTGGCCCGCGCCGACCACCGTCTTCTTGACCGCATTCGGGGCGTATTCGGCGATGGGGAGGCCGAGCAGCGCCGGCGCGAGCATCGCGATGCCCCGCGCCTGCCCGAGCTTCAGCGTGGCGGAGCCGTCGCGATTGACGAAGGTCTGCTCCACGGCGGCCTCTGCCGGCGCGAGAAGCGCCAGGACCTCCGACAGCCCGTCGAAGAGCTGCCGCAAGCGGGGGCCCAGGCTCTCGGCCTGATCCGACGTGACCGAACCGCAGGCGACAAAGATGCGCTTCACCCCGTCGCTGTCGATGACGCCCCACCCGGTGCGCCTGAGCCCGGGATCGATGCCGATGATGCGGATCGTCTGTCTCGCGTTTGCCAACGGCACTCCTTGCTGACCGCGCCCCGGGCCAGATCGAATCGTTTGGCGATTCTGCCATGCGGCGGCCGGAGGAGGTAGCGCACTGAATTCCGTCACTAGGCGATGATCGCGTGTCGTGCTTGCTCTTCCCACATCAACGCCACCGGACCCACCCTCGCAAAATCCGTGCTTGGGCACCAAATACCGGCTGCGGCGTTATTCTACCGGAGCGTGGAGAGGCGGCGAAGCCGATGTTGAATCGAGATTTTGCGAGCCCTAGAAATAGTCTGCTGGCATCCTTGCCCACCCGGCAGTTCGAGAAACTTCTACCCTTAATGCAAAGGGTTACCCTCGTCCCTCGCCGGGTCCTGCAACACGCGAATCTTCCGATCAAGCATGTCTATTCATAGAAGATGGGCTCGTTTCCGTCCAGCCTTGCCCCTTCTCTGCACTCTCGTCGAGATCGAATTGCACGCCCACTGAACATAAGATGCCCAGCCAAGGCCGGGCACCTTATGCACATGCCCTACTGGCCGCCTCGAATGACCGAGCAATTGCCCACCGTGTCGACGGTCACGAAATATCGTTCCGCCAAAGCGGGGGTAGCCAGAACGATCGTCAACAGGCTTGCGATCAGGTATTTTTTCATCTCGGGTTCCTCCTTCGGAAGAGATCAGCTTCGAAGGTATGGTTTCCCGTCGTTGAGCAGCAGGCGCACGGGCGAGGACTCGGTACGGTACTGGACGTTGTTTCTGCACGCCGGTCCGCCGGCGCAAACTTGGGAACGGCGCCGTCAAATCTTCCACTTTTCGGCGGCATGCTTCGCCTAGATTGAGCTTGAGGGAGCAGGAGGCGGATGCGGGAACGGGTCGCCGGCCAGATCGGATATGCGCTGAGCGCCGCATGGCCCTTGCTGGCTTTCGGGTCGTGCCTGCTCGCTCTGGCGGTTCCCGCGCCGGCCAGGGCCGCGCAAGACTGCGAAGTGCGGGGGCGCTCCTCCGTGGTCGTGAGTGTCAAAGCCAAGGGCGCCAAAGGCGACGGCAAGACCGACGATACCGCCGCCATCCAGGCCGCGATCACGGCGGTCGGCGGGACCGGCGGCACGGCGCTTGTGCCCAAGGGCACCTACATGGTCGACGCCGAGAGCGAGAAGCGGCTCATGCTCAAGAGCGACATGACGCTCAAACTCGACGACGGCGCCACGCTGAAGGTCATCCCCAACGGCGCAAAGCACACCGCTGCCCTGACCATCTCCGCCGTGTCGAACGTCACGGTGATCGGCGGCACCCTCGAGGGCGATCGCAAGGAGCACAAAACCAAATCCGGCCAGTGGGGCATGGGTATCCGCATCGTCGAGGATGCGCGCGACGTCACCATCGCGAACGTGACCGCGACGAAAATGTGGGGCGACGGCTTCTATGTCAGCAGCGCCAGCAATGTGCGCTTTTGCGCCGTTACAGCAGAGGGCAATCGCCGGCAGGGACTGACGATCGTCGCCGCCGATGGCGTGCTCGTCCTGGATTCCGTTTTCAAGGATACGCGCGGGACCCGCCCAAACGCCGGCATCGATCTCGAGCCCAACAAGCCGGACCACATCATCACCAATGTACGGATCGAGAATTCCAAGTTTCTCGACAATGCCGGCGCGGGAATCATCCTCAACTGCAAGCATGGGCGCATCTCCAAGGTGGAGGTCGCGCGCAATGTCTTCCGCGGCAATCGCCCGCTGCTCATTGCGAACGCACCGGCGGAGATCACATCGGATTTCTGCCGCAACCGGCAATTCACCAAACAGGAGCAGATCGCGGCCGGCTTCAATCCCTATGCCACGCCCATCGAAATCGTGGTGCTGCAAAGCGATTGCGAGAATATCGGCATGGAGGCCCGCCGGGGAAAGTCAACGAAACCGAAACCCTGAGGCGCGGCACGTGACCACCCCGCCTGCGCGGGCTTGCGCTCAGCTCACGCCCGGACCGCGCATCTCCTTGATGGCTGCCTGAATGCGGCGCCAGTCGCTCGCCTCTTTTGTCGTGCCTTGCTGCTCGCATTCGGCGGCCTTCCGCGCGGCCTCCAGTTCAGCCTTGTCTCCATGCGCGTCGAAGAGACGGCGCGCAAGGTCATGAATTTGGCTCATGTGCATGGCCTACCCTCCTTATCGAACCACTGAGTTTCGACGCGCTATGCGACAGAACAAGGGCACCGGAAGGACGAAGTCGCCGCGGAAACGTCGACCGCACTTCCGCAATCTAAGCCATCGCAGGCTCCGGCGCCTTCGGCAGCTCGACGATCTGAACCAACCCACCGGACTCGCGATTAGCGATGCTGATAGCGCCGCCGGCGCGCTGAATGATCTCGCGCGCGATGGTGAGGCCGAGACCGGCACCGCGAATGTCCTGCCGCCGCGCGGGGTCGGCGCGGAAGAACGGCTCGAAGACCTGGCCGATCAGCGACGGCGGAATACCTGGACCCTCGTCCTCGATAACGATCCGCGCGGTCACCCTATCCATGCCGTCCACCTTGACGCGCGCGCGGACCCCATGGGTCGCCGCATTGATGATGAGATTGCGCAGCGCACGATTGAGCGTGAGCCGGCTCGCGCAAACGCTGACCGGCTCCGTCGCCATATTGGTCACGTCGAGATCCTGATCGCGCAATTCGGCGCCGATGCTCTTCACCAGCTCGTCGAGGCGGATCAGCTCCGGAGGCGACTTGCCGGATTCTTCGCGCACCAGCAGGATGGCGCTGTCGGCGATGCGCTCCAGCTCATCGAGATCGTTCAGCCACAGCGCGCGCTCCTCTTCGTCCTCCACGAACTCCGCCCTGAGGCGCATGCGCGTCATCGGCGTGCGCAGATCATGGCCGGCCGCAGCGACCAGCCGCATGCGGCTCTCGATCGCGCCCTTAAGGCGCAAGGAGAGCGCATTGAGCGCCTTGGCCGTCGCGCGCACTTCGCCCGGACCACGTTCGGGTATCGTCGGCAGCACCCCGTCAGGCCCCACCGAGGCCACGGTATTCTCAAGAAGGGCGAGCGGCCGCACCATGCGGTTGGCGACAAATACGGCAATGGCCGTGGCGCCGAACGTGATGAGGGCGAGCCACTTCAGGAGCACCCTGGTCGGCACGCCCCGCGGTGGCAGATTCATGATCGGCATGAGGTACCACTGGTTCTCAGCAATCGGGATCGAGACGGTCAAAGGCGCTCCCCTCTTTGCGCGGGAGATCGTCGCCGGCAGGTCGAGACCACGCGCCGACAAGGCATCGCGCAGCCGCAGCGTGGCGTCGTCGTAGTCACGCCCGGCAGCGGGTTGGTTGGAAAGGGGCAGCGTTGCCCCCTGCTTCGTGAGCGTGACGATCGTCTCCACCTGTTGTGCGACGGGCTCAAGGGAATGACGCGAAGCCGGCGGCCCCAGCAGATAGAGCAGCACCGCCGTGAGCAGAAACACCACGGAGACGATAGCGACGACGAGCAGCAGAATGAATTTCGCGCGGAGAGTATTCATGATGCCGCATCCTCGACGTCAACCTTCACGGTGAGCTGATAGCCGCCGTTGCGCACCGTCTTGAACAAGGTCGCGCCGCCGCTGTCGCCGAGCTTGCGCCGCAAGCGGCTGACGAGCACGTCGATGGAGCGGTCGAGAACGTCGCCGTTGCGGCCGCGGGTGAGGTCGAGCAGCTGATCCCGGGAAAGGAGCCGTCCCGGCCTGTCGAGGAAGGTCTTGAGCAGATCGAATTCGGCGCCCGTCAGCTCGACGTGCTGTCCGCCCGGATCGCTCACGCGCCGCGTTTGCGGATCCGCCGTAAAGCCTTCGAAGCGATAGGTCTTGGCCAGGGGGGATGGCGGCAGGGTCTCGGCGCGACGCCGCAGCACCGCCCTCACCCGGGCGATGAGCTCGCGCGGATTGAAGGGCTTTCCCAGATAGTCGTCCGCGCCGATCTCAAGACCGATGATGCGATCGACATCCTCCTTCAGCGCGGTGAGGAGAATGACTGGAACGTTGGAGCGCTGCGCGCGGAGATCGCGGCACATATCGAGGCCGGAGCCGTCGGGAAGCATGACATCGAGAACGACGAGGTCGATCTGGTGCGTGGTCAGCTGCTCGCGGAGTTCACGACAACTGGCGGCAAGGCGCACGCGAAAACCCTGGCTCTCGATATAGCGGGCGAGGAGCTTGCGGATTTCGGGGTCGTCGTCGACGACGAGAATTTGCGGTGTGCTGGCGGTCATCGGGGCCTTGCGCGAGGATTGGGTGCACTCGTTCTAGACCTCCTCCGCCCGCGTCACGAGCGGATTTTTGTAAACAAAACAGCTTCTTGCCCCATCAGCAACGTTCGGACACAACTCTCAGGAGCCCAGCAACGTTCGGACATGACGAGACCAACGCGCGCAACGAAGCCGCTTTAGCAATGAACACTCATCAGCCCAAGGACACACGAACATGAAGCACGCCCCCAAGGTCCTTTCCGTCCTCGCCGTCGCCAGTCTAGCCCTGCTGACCGTCGCCTGGGCGAGTTCCGACCGGAGATCAGATCGAAGCCATGGGATGAAGTCAGACGTTGCCGGAGACTCCGAACAGGGCGGCCGTCACGGTGATGGCGGCAAAATGCACGGTAAGCATCACGGCAAGATGTGTGAGCGTGGCGGTCGCGGCGAAGTCAGCTGGCACGGCAAGCACGGCAAAGGCGACAAGCAGGGATCGTGGCGCGATCCGGAACGTCTCGCCCAGAAGCTGAGCGCCCTGGAGACCGAGATCGGCATCCGCTCCAATCAGCTCGATACGTGGCGCGATTTCACCGATGCGTTGCTTGCCGTGATGACACCGCCGTCGCGGTTCTCAAAACCGGCCGACGCCAACGCGGACAACGATGAGCCCTTCAAGCTCGCCCAACGCCTCGCGGAAAATGCCATAGCGCGTGGTCAGAAGGCCGAGACGCTTATGAAGGCGATCGAAGCGCTGCGCGGCACGCTGAGCGCGGAGCAACTGCAAAAGGTTGCTTCTGTCGAAGCGAAAATGCGTGGAAAGATGCATGGACCGCACGGTCACCGTCCCGGACCCGGCCCCGATCGCGGCGGCCCGAGCGAACCCGATGCAGCACCGGAGCCGGCCGAGCCGACCCCTCAGGCCGAGTAACGACGAAAGGGGGCGTCCTAAAGGCGTCCCCTTTTTTATGCTGGCGCCGGCAGATGGGCGCCGATGCGCCGCAGATGGTCTTCGATGGAGTCGTTGATCATGCTCGCCACGCGCAAGGCCTCAGAACCGGCGCGGCCATCGACCACCGGCTGCCGCCCGGTCGCAATGCAATCGAGAAATTCATCGATCTCGTTGGCGAGACTGTTTTCCTTGGGAATGTCGTAGGATTCCGTGGCGATGGCGCCGATTCCCAGCACGGCGGGATCGCCGCGCAAATGATACGCGAAGATGCGGGCCTCGGCCAAATCGCACACGATGTAGCTCTGGCGCTGAAAGACGCGCATGCGCCGCTCGGTCTTGTAGCTGACCCGGCTCGCGGTGACGTTGGCGACGCACCCGGACTCGAACGTGATGCGGGCGTTCGCCATGTCGATTTTCTTACCCAGGATCGGCGTCCCCACAGCGTCGACTTTCCACACCGGCGACCCCGCGAGACCGAGAACGATGTCGATGTCGTGGATCATGAGATCGAGAACGACATCCACCTCGATGCCTCGTTCTTTCCAGGGCGCGATACGATAGCACTCAAAATAGAGCGGCTGCGTGATGGTCTTGGCGAGCGCACGATAGGAGCTCGAGAAGCGCTCGATATGTCCCACCTGGAGCACAGATTTATGCTCCTCGGCGAGGCGGGTGAGATGGTGGGCGTCATCGAGCTTGTCGGTGATCGGCTTCTCGATCAGCACATGCATGCCGGCGTCGATAAGCTCGCGCGCGACCTCGAAATGGTAGGGCGTGGGCACCGCTATGCTGACGGCTTCCACACGCCCGATGAGGCTGCGGTAATCCTGCCCGGGCTTGCCACCGAATTCGGCCGCGACGGCACCTGCGCGCGCAATGTCCGCGTCGATGACGGCGACAAGCTCCGCGCGCGGGTTGCTCGAATATTGATCACAATGAAATCGGCCAAAATGGCCGGCGCCCACCACGGCGACTTTGATGCGGGGTTGCTCAGCCATCAGGCCGCCAGCACCGTGCGGACCACGAAATCGATGGCGTCATCTGTCAGATAAGGATGCATTGGCAGGCTCACGACGCGATCCGACAGCCACTCGCATTGCGCAAGCCCAGTGGGCGAGACGGGGTAATCACGATAGGCCCCCTGCACATGCAACGGTTGAGCATAATGGATCGCGGTATGGATCCCGGCCTCGCGACAGGCGCGGACGATCGCGCCCCGCTTCTCCGAAATGATGGTGTACTGCGCCCAGGCCGACGTGGCGCCTGGCCGTACGCGTGGCGTCTGCACGGCCGAGCCGAGGCCTTCCGCATAGCGATCCGCAACAGCATCGCGCTTCACGAGCTCATCGGCGAACAGGGTGAGCTTCTGCAAGAGGATGGCGGCTTGGAAGCTGTCGAGCCGGCTGTTCCGGCCGACATGGCTGAAACCCTTTTCGTCCTTGCCGTGTCCGCGCAGGACGCACAGCAGCTCGGCCTTCTCCGTGTCGTCGGTGAAGATCGCGCCGCCGTCGCCGTAGCAACCGAGCGGCTTGGAGGGATAGAAGCTCGTGGCGGTATAGGCGGCGAGCGTGCCGACCTTTTTGCCGTCGAGGCTGGCGCCGAAGCTCTGCGCGGCATCGGCGATCACCATAAGCCCATGCGCCTCGGCGAGTCCGTCGATGGCGTCGTAATCAGCCGGCTGCCCGAACAGGTCGACGGCGATGACGGCGCGCGGCTCAATCCCGCGCCGCTTGGAGTCTTCGATCGCGGCCTCGAGGCTCGCTGGATCGAGGTTGAAGCTGTCGCGGTCGACATCGATGAAGATCGGCGTGGCGCCGGTCAGCACCACCACCTCGACGGTCGCGACAAAGGTGAAGGCCGGCACGAACACGGCATGGCCCGCGCCGATCCCTTCCGCCATCAGGATCAACTCCAGCGCGTCGGTGCCGTTGGCGCAGGTGACGCATTGCGTGGCGCCGCAATACGCTTCCAACCGCCGCTCCAGCTCCGTGACCTCAGGACCCAGCACGAATCCCCCATGCTGCAACACGCGAGCGATCGCCTGATCGATCTTGTCGGCGATCTTCCGGCGCTGCGCCGCAAGGTCGATCATCGTCATCGGAGCTTCGGTTTTCGGCTTATCGCGCACAGCTACTTCAACACCCACGTCAGGCCCTCTCGTTTGCTAAAATTCGATGTCCCCTCTACACCGCCGAGCGGAACTTTGCAGTCGTGCAGAACGCCGCTGGCTCGCTACTCCCTGAATCGCGGCGCGCCAATGACTTGGTTGGGGTTCGACCGCCTTAGGCGCTGAGGCGCTCCAGAACCTCGTCCGCAATCTCGAAATTAGAATAGACGTTCTGCACGTCGTCGGAATCCTCCAAAGCGTCGATCATCCGCAACAGCTTTTGACCGGCTTCTTCGTCGACGGGCACGCCGGTCTGTGGCCGCCACACGATCCGCGCCGAGTTGGCTTCGCCAAACCGCGCCTCCAGCGCCTTGGCGACGTGATGCAGCTGGTCGGGATCGCAATAGACCAGGTGCCCGTCGTCGCTCGATTCGCAATCCTCGGCGCCGCCCTCGATCGCGGCCTCGATCATGGCGTCGGGCGTCGCCTTATCCGCGGCGAACTCGATGGCGCCGATCCTGTCGAACATGAAGGAAACCGCGCCCGTCTCGCCGAGATTGCCGCCGAACTTGGAGAAAATCGACCGTACCTCGCTTGCGGTGCGATTGCGGTTATCGGTGAGCGCCTCGACGATGACCCCGACGCCGCCCGGGCCGAAACCCTCGTAACGCACCTCCTCGTAATTCTCGCCGCCCGCCTCCTGGCTCTTTTTGATGGCGCGCTCGATATTGTCCTTGGGCATGTTCTGGACGCGCGCCGCCTGTACCGCAGTCCTGAGCCGCGCATTCATGGCCGGATCCGGCAGTCCCATGCGCGCGGCGGCCGTGATCTCGCGGGCAAGTTTGGAGAAAAGCTTGGAACGCTTCTTGTCCTGAGCCCCCTTGCGGAACTGGATATTCTTGAATTTCGAATGGCCTGCCATGCCACCCCTGTTGGTTACCGGCCTCGCGGGAAGGCGACTTATAAGGTTGCGACGGCTCGAAATCCATAGCGGGCTCTTGAGGCCTGTGCCCGCCTGAGAACGGGCGCATTAGGGCAGCCTTAACCCTAACCGCCTGACAACTATGCCCGCAGCGGGGACTGCCCGCTTCCAGCCGAAGGGGACCTTCATGTCGCGTAGAGCTAAAGCTTCCAGCCTTCCGTCGCGAGCCGGCGTACCGTCCGTTCCATCACTTTCTGCTCTCTGCGCGGAGGCCGCCGACCACGTTGCCAGAGCCCGCGCCGCCCTCTTCATCCATGATGTCGACGCCGACCGCGCTTTGGCTGAGCTTGATGAGGCCATCGCCTGCCTGCAGCGCCTTCTGGCCTATGGCCGCAAGGGCCTGAATGGCGCCAGCGGCGTGAGCCGGCTTCACTCCGTCTAACGCTAAGTTCCCGGCTGAGCGTCGGGCAGCCAGAATGCCGGCTCTGTCTGCGACAGCCGTCCACCGAGCCTGATCGGCGCGATGGCGCGTGCGAGCCCCGTGTCGTCATCCACCTCGACGGCAACGCCGCAGATCGTGGCTTCGCCCAAGGCCGGCACGAAACGGCCGGTCGGGATCTTGGTCAGGAATCGCTGGAGCGGCTCCTCCTTGTCCATGCCGAGCACCGAATCAAAATCCCCACACATGCCGGCATCGCTGATATAGGCGGTGCCGCCATTTAGGATCTGCTCATCGGCCGTCGGCACATGGGTATGGGTGCCGATGAGGCAGCTCGCCCGGCCGTCGACGAAATGTGCGAGCGCTTCTTTTTCCGACGTCGCCTCGGCATGGAAATCGATGAGAATGGCGTCGGCGCCGCGCTTCAGTCCGCAGAGATCAAGCTCGCGATCGACGGCACGGAACGGATCGTCGATATCGGCCATGAACACCCGCCCCTGGGCGTTGACCACGAGCACGTCCGCGCCGTTGGCGGCTTTGTAGAGACCCGCGCCGCGGCCGGGCGTGCCTTGTGGAAAATTGATCGGCCGCAGCAGCCTGTCGTGCCGCTCGATAAAGACCAGGGTCTCGCCCTGGTCCCACACATGGTTGCCGGTGGTGACCACGTCCGCGCCAGCATCGAGAAGGTCGAGGAAGATTTGCTCGGAAATTCCAAAGCCGCCGGCGGAGTTCTCGCCGTTGACGACGACGAAATCGGCCGCGTAGCGGGTGCGTAATTGCGGCAGCGCCTCGATGACCGCATTGCGGCCGGAGCGGCCGACCAGGTCGCCCAGAAACAAAATTCGCATGAATTCGATCAGCCTCGCCGCAACGGGTTACGCATGTCGCGTCATTACCCAATCGGTGGGGCGGTTGCTAGGCGGCTGCGAGAAAAACGAGGGCTTACGCACCTTGAGAAGGTAGCGAAGCCACGATGGCCGTCGGAGCGGAGATCCCCGGTGCACCCTACATAGTAGGTGGGCGCCGAGTGACGGAGACCAGGGTCTCCGCCAGGGTCAGCTCCCTTAGGATCTTATAGGGCCCTGGGAAAGTTGCTCCTAACGCGCCTCGCAGCCCGCCATCTCTAATATAGGGCAGATTGCGCAAAGATGCGACTAACGTCGCGATCGCGGCCGGGCGATCTCCTCCTCGGCGTCCAAACCCCCGCCCACGAAGCGCTCGTTGAGCATCTCGAGCCGGTCCGCGGCGGCGCTCACGCGCGCGGCGAGGTCGGACTGCACGGTCTTCGTGGTCTCGTCCGCGGCCGACCTGTCGCGTTTTGCCTCTGCCAGACTTGCTTTCAGGTCCTGCATTTGCCGCCTGGTCTCCCAGAGTTCGTCGGTGACCATCAGTGACGCCATCAGGATGAGCCGGTCGTCGCCGACCTGGCCGAATTTCTGCTGCATGGTGTCGACATGGGAGCTGAGATATTCGGCGAGCGCGATGAGATGGGTTTCTTCGCCCTCCCCGCATTCGAGCCGATAGGTGCGGCCGTTCAGTGTCACCGTGACTTCGCCCATTGTCGTCCCCCGCAATCTCAACCAGGCATTGCCGGCATGATCTCCTTGAGCGTTCCCACCACCGTTTCGAGTCGATCGGAAACCTCATCGTTGGCAGCCTCGAGCCGTCTGACCCGGGCACGCTCCACGTCAAGCTCCTTGAGCAGCCGGTCGCGCTCCTCGCTCAGGAAGCGGACCTGCTGCTGAAGCGTCGCCATCGAAGCGCCGCCCTCGCCCTCGGTGAACATTTGGCTTGAGAAACTCTCGAGGGCATCGAGTGCCGCGTTGAGCCGCATCGTCGCTTGTTGCAGAGCGTCAGGCTGAGTCATCTCGACCTACTGCCCCCTCACCGCTCGGATTCCGCAATTCTCTTCAAGCGACATACTCCCTTCGCTCGAACCAGCGGTACGATGACAATGTGATGACGGTACGTTCGCTCGTCAACGACTTAGGCAGTCCATCGAGACTCTGGGCCCTGATTGACAGCGCCGCGAAGCGCGTGTTTTGAGACGGTCGCCCTGCGCGTTTGGCCGAAAACGGACTTACAGATGGGAGCAGAAATTCATGGCTGAAGCGAGGCCGGCATGCCGGCTTTATTTGCAGCTTCCGGTGATGCCCTCGCCCAAAGCCGAAGAAATTTTGCGTCAGGCGGCGGGTCACGCGTGTTGTGTGTTGCTCTTTCCGCATGCCGGGCAGATCGATGAGACGGAAGCCGTTCGGCTCTTGGGCCTCGCGCAGGAACGCGGTCTTGCCTGCCTCGTTAAGGACGATGCCGCACTTGCGAAGAAGATCGGCGCCGATGGTGTGCATATCAATGCTGATCGAGCCGCTTATTTACGCGCGCGGGCGCTTCTCGGCGAGGACGCGACGATCGGGGTGTTTTGCGGCTTGGTGCGTCACGACGCCATGGAGCTTGCCGAAATCGGGGCCAATTACGTTGCCTTCGGCCCGAATTTGACCGAAGTCGCAACGGAAGGAGATGAGCGCGCGGAGATCCTCGCGTGGTGGTCGGAGATTTTCGTCATTCCTTGCATTGCCTGGGACGTGTCCTCCGCGGAAGAGGCCGCCGCGCTTGCCGATCTCGGCGCGGACTTTGTTGCGGTGCCGCAGACGCTTTGGCAGGAGGACGATGCGCTGGCGCGCGTGGCTGCAATCGATAAGGTTTTGCGCGAGAGGAGGGCCGTGTGAGTGTTTTGTTTGCGCGGCGATGTTTCGCCGCCGCGTCGTGCCTTGCCGCAGCGCTGACCCTCGCACCGGCGAACGCCGCTGAAAGTCCATCCTACGCCGCCTATTCGCAAGGACGCTACCTGACCGCCCTCGATCTTGCCGAGAAAGAGGCCTCCGAAGGCTCCAAGGAGGCTTTCACCCTGATCGGCGAAATCTACTCCGAAGGTTTGGGCGTCTCGCAAGATCTCGAGAAGGCGGCGGACGCTTACGCCAAAGCCGCCGACCTTGGCGATGCTAATGCGCAGTTCTCACTCGGCGCGCTCGTTGCAGAAGGCACCGGCGTGAAGAAGGATTTGCGCATTGCTGCAGACTTGTTCGAGCGCGCCGCCCAAAGCGGGCATTCCTCCGCGCAATATAATCTCGCCCTCATCTATCTGAACGGAAGGGGACGGCCCTCCGACGAAGCCAAAGCCGCCGAGTGGATGCAGAAGGCGGCCGAGCAGGGCCTGGCCGTCGCCCAATATGATCTCGGCGCCTTTTATCAGTTCGGCCGCGGCGTGCCGATCGACAAGGTGAAGGCGGCGGAATGGACCGGCAAGGCCGCGGAAGCCGGCCTGCCCGCGGCTCAGGTCGAGTATGGCGTGATGCTGTTCAAAGGCGCCGGCGTCGCGGCCGATGAGAAGGCCGCCTTCGAGATGTTCAGTCTTGCCGCCGAGCAGGGCAACGCCGTCGGCCAGAACCGGCTGGCCCGCCTCTACGCGAACGGCGTTGCGGTGAAGGAGGACCCCGTGCAAGCCGCGAAATGGCACCTGCTCGCGCGTGCCGCTGGCGTCAGCGATTTCTCCCTCGACGTGCTGCTGGCGAAGCTCAGCAAGCAGCAGCGCGAAGCCGCCGAAAAGGCGGCGGAGGAGTGGCATAACGATCGCCTATCGGAGTGAGTCGAGGCCCTGACAGCCACGCCTCGCGCTCTTGACAGCAAGGGGAACCCCGGCCTTAAAGGCGCCAGCCTCGCCAAGTCTTCCTCAGGGCCCCCATGAAAATCAACGGCAACGAAATCCGCCCCGGCAATGTGATCGAGCACAAGGGTACGCTGTGGGTCGCGGTCAAGACGCAAGCCGTGAAGCCCGGCAAAGGCCCCGCCTATGCGCAGGTCGAGCTGAAAAACGCCATCGACGGCACCAAGCTCAACGAGCGCTTCCGGTCCTCAGAGACGGTCGAGCGCGTGCGCCTGGATCAGAACGACTATCAGTTCCTCTTCGCCGAAGGCGATATGCTGACCTTCATGGATCTTGAGTCCTACGAGCAAGTCCAGATCCCCCGCGATTTCCTGGAAGAACGCGCAGCCTTTCTGCAAGACGGCATGAAAGTGACGATCGAGAGCCACGAGGGCAGGCCCATCGGCATCTCGCTGCCCGACCAGGTCATCTTGCAAGTCGTCGAGTCCGAGCCCGTGGTGAAGGGACAGACCGCGGCGTCTTCCTACAAGCCCGCGATGCTTGAGAACGGCGTTCGCGTCATGGTGCCGCCTTTTGTCGGGGTCGGCGAGCGAGTGGTGGTCGACACCAACGAGCTCACTTACGTGCGCCGCGCCGAGTAGAGGTTCGCTAAGCCGCTCGAAGGCTGCTATTCAGTCGGCGAAGTCCCGTCATACCGGCGCGCACGAGACGCACGAGACCACGATGGCCGCCTCTGCCTTGATGAACGTGATGCTTGCCGCCGCCCGCAAGGCCGGCCGCAGCCTTGCGCGCGATTTCGGCGAGGTCGAGCAGCTCCAGGTCTCGCTGAAGGGTCCCGCTAATTTCGTCAGCGCCGCCGACCACCGCGCCGAGGAGATCCTGCACGCCGAGCTCACCCGCGGGCGTCCGGGCTACGGCCTGCTCATGGAAGAGCGCGGCGTCGTCGAAGGCGCCGATCGCACGCATCGGTGGATCGTCGATCCACTCGACGGCACCACCAACTTTCTGCACGGCATCCCCCTGTTTGCCATCTCCATCGCTTTGGAGCGCGACGGGGAACTCGTTGCCGGCCTGATCTTCAATCCCATTTCCCAGGAGTTCTTCACGGCCGAGCGCGGCAAGGGCGCCTTCCTCAACGATCGCCGCCTGCGAGTCGCGGCGCGGACGGAACTCTCCGATTGCGTCATCGGCACCGGCATTCCGCATGCCGGCAGACCGGAGCATGAGTTGTTCTTGAAAGAACTTGCCGTCGCCATGGCAGCCTCTGCGGGCGTCAGACGCTGCGGCGCCGCGGCCCTCGACCTCGCCTGGACCGCAGCCGGACGTTTCGACGGGTTCTGGGAGCGCAATCTTCGCGCTTGGGACATTGCCGCGGGCATCGTCATCTTGCGCGAAGCGGGCGGCTATGTCAGTGATCCGACCGGCCGCGACGATATGCTGAAGACGGGCAGTATCGTCGCCGGCAACGAGATGATTCACCGCAAGCTGTTGAAACTTTTGAAGACAGCCGGCGCCGAACCCGAAGTGGCGAGGACGCGCAGCGCCGCCTCTTGAGGCCTGAAGCCGAAATATTCTCTGCGGACGGTGGGAAGTTTTTACCGGCATCGCGGCGCCCCGGCGAGACCTTGGGGTCGCGCACGAGAAATAAGCAGGTGCCCTGAGGTTGCCGTTTTGCCCGTCATAGTATTCGGTTAATCTTCGAGACCGACATCCGCCCCGACTCACTGACGGGTTTCCATGGCAGCAGCAGCGACAGCACCATACCAAGCCAAGCTCACGCGCCCGCAAGTCTTTCTTTGGCGCATGGCGCTGTTTCTGATCCTCGCCGTACTGCTCGCCATCATCCTCGATGGCCAGACGCAGCAGATCAGAATGAGTTTCTTGGCCAATCCCGGACTGAACGGGCTGATCATCGGCGTGCTCGTTGTCGGCATCGTCTATGCATTCCGCCAAGTGTTGCGGCTTTATCCCGAGATACATTGGGTCAACACCTTCCGCGTTTCCGATCCCGGTCTTGCGGTCGACAAGCCGCCGGTTTTGCTCGCGCCCATGGCCACCATGCTTCGCGACCGCACCGGCCATCTGTCGCTCGCCACCGGCGCCATGCGCTCGATGCTCGACTCGGTCGCCTCGCGCCTCGACGAGGCGCGCGAGACGACGCGCTATCTCGTCGGTCTCCTGGTTTTTCTCGGCCTGCTCGGCACCTTTTGGGGATTGCTGGCAACGGTGACCTCGGTTGGCACGACGATCGGCGCGCTGGACAGCGGCTCCGGCGAGAACGTGATGATGTTCGACCAGTTGAAGGAAGGCCTCGCCGGTCCGCTGAAAGGCATGGGCATCGCCTTCTCCAGCTCGATGTTCGGGCTCGCCGGCTCCCTAATTCTCGGATTTCTGGATTTGCAGGCGGGCCACGCCCAGAGCCGGTTCTATAACGAGCTCGAGAACTGGCTTTCGGGCATCACCGAGTTGCAGCCGGAGGGTGCGGCGGCCGCAGGCGTGCCTCCACAACTGCGCTTTGCGCTCCTCGACATGCAGCGCTCTCTGTCCGATCTCAGCGAGAAGGTCGAAATGCGCGTGCTCAACGACAACACCGGCAGCGCGGTCAAGAATCTCGGCCAAGGCGTCGAGAAGCTCATTCGCCAGATGCGCGCGGAGCAGAAAGTCGTGCGCGAATGGGCGGACGAGCAGGCTCAGCAGCAGCATGAGCTTGCGCTGGTGCTGCGCCAGATTACCGACAAAGCGAAGCTGCCGGCGGGCGGCGAGCGTAAATAGTCATGGCTCTCGCACCCTCAAGGCGGCGCCCCTACCAGGCCAATTACTGGCCGGGCTTTGTCGACATGCTGTCGACGCTGCTGCTCGTCGTCACCTTCCTCATGTCGCTCTTCATGCTTGCCAACTACTTCGTCACGCAGCAGACGAGCGGCAAGGACACCATGCTCGCGCGTCTCAATCAGCAGCTCGCGCAATTGACCGAGCTGCTCGCGCTCGAGCGCTCCAAGAAGGAATCCGTCGAGGACAATCTCGCGGCCCTGCAAGCGACGCTGACTGACACCGAGAAGGAGAAGCAGCGCCTGAGCGGGGTGATCGGCCAGCAAGGCGGCTTGACCCAGAGCGCCGAGGACCGCACCACGCGCCTCGGCAGCGAGCTTGAGCAGCAGAAGCACATCACCACCGACGCGCTGTCCAAGGTGGAGATCCTGAACCAGCAGCTTGCGGCACTCAGGCTGCAGCTTGCGGCCCTGCAAGAGGCGCTCGATGCTTCCGAGGCCAAGGACAAGGAGAGCCAGGTGAAGATCGCCGAGCTTGGCCAGCGCCTGAACGTGGCGTTGGCGAAGAAGGTGCAAGAGCTTGCGCGCTACCGCTCCGACTTCTTTGGCCAGTTGCGCGAGGTGCTTGGCAATCGCCCCGACTTCCAGATTGTGGGCGACCGCTTCGTGTTCTCCTCCGACGTCCTGTTCGACTCAGGTGCAGCAGAGTTGCGATCGGAAGCGCAACCGCAGCTCGAAAAGCTCGCAAGCGCGCTGAAAGAGCTTGAGACCAAGATCCCCGCTGATATTGCCTGGGTGATGCGCGTCGATGGGCATACGGACATCAATCCGATCGCGACGCCGGAATTTCCGTCGAACTGGGAACTTTCGTCCGCGCGCGCCATCTCCGTGGTGCGCTATCTGATTCAGCAGGGCGTGAAACCGGAGCGGCTGGTCGCGGCGGGCTTCGGCGAATTCCAGCCGATCGCCGCGGGGGACTCGGACGACGCCCTGCGCAAGAACCGTCGCATCGAGCTGAAGCTCACCGAGCGCTAGTCACTCGGCCGCATCCGGAGCGAATTGCAGCTCCGCCAGCCGCGCATAGATGCCATCGCGGCCAAGCAGGCTACGATGGGTCCCCTCCTCCGCAATCCGCCCATGATCGAGAACGAGAATACGGTCGGCGCGCGTGACGGTTGCGAGGCGGTGCGCGATCACCAGCGTGGTGCGATGCTCCATAATTTTGTCCAGTGCGCGCTGCACCAAGGTCTCGCTTTCGGAATCCAGCGCGCTGGTCGCCTCATCGAGAAGCAGAATGGGCGCGTCGCGCAGCACCGCGCGCGCGATGGCGACGCGCTGCCGCTGACCCGCGGACAGGGTCACGCCGCCCTCGCCGAGCATGGTGTCGTAGCCCTGAGGCAGCGCCGCAATAAAGTCGTGGGCGAACGCCGTCCGCGCGGCGGCCCCGATCTCGGCTCTGCTTGCCTCCGGCGCGCCATATGCGATATTCGCGGCCACGGTATCGGCGAACAAAGCCGGCTCTTGCGGCACGATCGCGAAACGCGACCGGAGCGCGTTCAGGTCGGCGTCGTCGACAGGCACGCCGTCGACCAGCACTTGCCCAGAATCGGCTCGTAAAACCGCAGCAAGAGCGCGAAGATCGTGGTCTTGCCCGCCCCCGACGGACCCACGATCGCGACCCTCTCTCCCGGCGCCACATCGAATGAAACCCCGCCAAGCGCGCTCACTCCAGGCCGGAGCGGATAGGAGAACTCGACATTCTTGAAGGCAATCTCGCCGCGCGGAGGGGTTGGCAGCTTCGTGGGATTGAGCGGCGATTTGATCTGCGATTGCACCGCGAGCAATTCGCCCAGGCGCTCCGCGGCGCCGGCGGCCTGACTCACCTCTCCCCAAACCTCGCTGAGCTCGCCCATCGCGCCTGCGGCAAACACCGCATAGAGCACGAATTGTCCAAGTCGCCCGCCGGTCATCTCGCCGGAGAGCACGTCTTGGGAGCCGTACCAAAGGATGCCGACGACGCTGGCGAAGACGAGAAAAATCGTGATGCCGGTTAGCCCTGCGCGCGCCTGCGCGCGCGAGCGCGCAGCCTCGAACGAACGCTGCACGGCGTCGCCGAAGCGGACGGAGGCTTCCTTCTCATGCGTGAAGGCCTGCAACACGCGAACCTGACCCAAACTCTCGCTGGCATAGGCGGAGGCATGCGCAAGCGTGTCCTGCGCCGCGCGCGACCGGGAACGCACGGCGCGTCCATAGGCGACAAGCGGCAGCACGATGATGGGAATTGCGATCAGCACCAGCAGCGAAAGCTTAGGACTTGTGATGATCATCATGATGATGGCGCCGATCAGCACCACCGCATTGCGCAAGGCCTGCGAAATGGCGGTGCTGGCCGCTGCCTTGATCTGGGTCGTGTCCGCGGTGAGCCGCGACATCACTTCCCCGGACTGCGCCGTCTCGTAGAAAGCGGGGCTGAGCCCCGTCAGGTGCTTGAACACGTCGGCGCGAATATCGGCAATGACCCGCTCGCCGAGCAAATTCACGCAATAGAACCGCGCGGCGCTCGCCACCGCGAGAATTAGGCCGATGCCGACAAGGGTAATGAAGTAGATGTCGATGAGATCGGGCTCGATGCCGCTGAAGCCGAGATCGATCATGCGCCGTACGGCGAGCGGTACGGCGAGCGTGGCCGCCGCCGAGACGAGCAGCGCCACGAAGGACGCCGCCAGCATGGCCTTGTAGCGCAAGAGATAGGGCTTGAGCCCAAGCAGTGGGCGTAGCGACAGCCGCCGCTCCGCGTCGCCTTGGGGCGTCAGCGGCGTAACGGGGTGCGCATCCCTGCCATTTGGCTTGGCTGTCACGATCTCCGGGCCCATGCGATCTCAACCAGGTCGCTACCTTAGGGGGGGCAGCGCCTGGGACGAAAGCGCGGAAACCGCGCCCTTCCGGCGCAGCCTTGTGCCGGCGCCGAAGTTCCGTTATAGGCTCCGGCTAACAAAACGCGATTTTTAGGGCTGACGGCCATGAAGAAAGAAATTCACCCCGAATATCACCACATCAAGGTGGTGATGACGGACGGCACCGAGTTCGTGACCTATTCGACCTACGGGGCCGACGGTGACACACTGAAGCTCGATATCGATCCCAAGACCCACCCGGCCTGGACCGGCGGCAGTCAGCACCTGATCGACCGCGGCGGACGTCTGTCGCGCTTCAAGCGGAAATACGAAGGCTTCCTGAAATAGATTTAGTCGGCGTCGGAGCCGAAGGCCGCGCGTAGCCGCGAGAGCTGCGTCTGCAGCGGATGCTCGAGCTGTGCCGTAAGCGGCAACCTATTGAGCCCGAGCATATGATCGAGGCGGATGACCCGCTCTTGCAGCTTCAGACTTTGCTGGATCAACTCGCGCAAGCGATCCGGCAGCGCTTCGAATTCCTTGCTGGGCTGATCGCTGCCTGCCCCCGGCAACTTGATCTTGCGCTGCTCCTCGACGGCCTGCTCGGGCGTCAGTTCGCCTTCGCTCACGGCGCGGCGGATCAGAAGCCAGGAGGCGAGCTGCATCAGCCGCGTCGTTAAGCGCATGCTCTCGGTGGCGTAAGCAAGGGAGTGCGGCGGGCGGAGCTTCCGGGCTTCCTTGCGTCCGTCGCCGTCGAGATAGGTCGCCGCGGCCTCGACAAGGGCCATACCTTTCCGAAACACGGACCTGAATTGCTCAGACTGCGCGAATCTCGCCCCGAATGAGACCGTGACATTCTCACGGTCTCCGCTCTTAGAACGCCCCGCCATCGGCTACTCCCCTCGTACGCGCTAGCCGGCGGCATACTAACGTTTACGAACGTCGCGTCAGCCAGCTTCGAGCGCAAAGGTTAAACCACTGAATCAGGCAAAAAAAGAGCCGCCATGCGGCGGCTCAGGAAGTCAACAGGGAGGCGTCAAACAGAGTGGACAGGCCACTCAGATCCAGAGGACTGGATGACGCTCAAAGTAGCGGTGAAACGCTAAGAACGAGTTAACGCTAAGCTGCGGTTTACCTAAAGGAATGGTTGGCGCCGAATTTTACCTCAGCGCTTGAAAGCTGCTTCGGCGGCATTCTTCGACGACTGCTTTTCATCCAGCGCAACTTCAATCCGGGCGATCTCCGCTTGCAGCGTCTCGGTCAGAGCCCTGAGCTCAGCCACCGAAAGCGTGCTGAGATCTGCGCCCACCACATGCGCCTTCGCCTTTTTCGGCTGGAGGTCTTCGATATCCATCCCTCATCCTAGCATCGTGCCGCGCGCTTCTCTAACGTCACGCCGGACATTTGGTGTGAGAGATGGGAGGAATTTCATGCTTCCAGAGACGATGACCGTCATTGAAGCGGCCGAAAGCGGTGGGCCTGAGGTGCTTGCGCTGGCGACGCGGCCGGTGCCGACGCCGGGAGCCGGGGAGGTCCTCATTGCGGTCAAGGCCGCCGGCATCAACCGGCCCGACGTGCTCCAGCGCCAGGGCCTCTATCCGCCGCCGAAAGGCGCCTCGGACCTGCTCGGGCTCGAAGTCGCAGGCACCGTCGTCGCCCGCGGCGAAGCCGCCACGCGCTTTAAAGAGGGCGACGCGGTGTGTGCGCTGGTCAATGGCGGCGGCTACGCCGAGTTCGCGGTCGCGCCCGAGGCCACCACCCTTCCGTTACCGCAAGGCCTGTCTTTCACCGAGGCCGCCTCTTTGCCCGAGACGGTGTTCACCGTCTGGCACAATCTCTTCGAGCGCGGCGGCCTCATGCCAGGCGAATGGCTGCTGGTGCATGGCGGCGCGAGCGGTATCGGCACGACCGCGATCCAGATGGCGAGCGCGCTCGGCGCCCGCGTTCTTGCGACCGTCGGCAGCGAAGCGAAGGTCAAGGACTGCGGGGCTCTGGGTGCCGTCCGCGCGATCAATTATCACGAAGAAGACTTCGTCGAGATCGTCCGCGAGGTCACCCAAGGCCACGGCGCCGACGTCATCCTCGACATGGTGGGGGGCGATTATATCGAGCGCAATCTTCGCGCGGCGGCCCTCGAGGGGCGCATCGTGCAGATCGCATTCCTAACGGGGTCCAAGGTCGAGATCGACCTGATGCGGTTGATGATGCGCCGCCTCACCCTCACCGGCTCGACGCTGCGGGCGCAGACGCCTGAGGTCAAGGCGCGCATGGCCAAGGCGATCGAGCAGCGGATCTGGCCGCTCATCGCTGAGGGCCGGCTCAAGCCTGTGATCGATTCAAGCTTCAACCTGAGAGATGCGATCGGCGCGCATCGGCGCATCGACGACCTGGACCATATCGGCAAGATCGTGCTGGTGGTGGGCTCGTCACGCCCTTAGTTGAAGGGCATCAACACCGAGATCGCGGCACAGGTGGCGAGGCCGACGATCAGATTCATGGGCAAGCCGATCCGCAAAAAGTCCGCGAACCTATAGTTCCCGGAAGCGTAGACCATGGTGTTTGTCTGATAGCCGATCGGCGTGGCAAAGCTTGCGCTCGCTCCCATCATCACCGCGACGAGAAGCGGGCGCGAGTCGACACCCAAGCCTTCGGCCAAGCCAATGGCAATGGGCGTTAGAACGACGGCGACCGCGTTGTTGGTGATCAGTTCCGTGAGTCCGACAGCCAAAAAATAAAGGGTCACGAGCAGCAGGAAGGGGCTGCCTCCGCCCAGCAGCGGTTCCATGCCATCGACGATGGCATGGATGGCGCCGCTTTTCTCCATGCCGGTTCCGATCGCGAGCATGGCGAAGATCAGGACCAGAATGCTGCCGTCGATCGATGCCCAAGCTTCCTCGGCGTCGATGCAGCGCAAGATCAGAATGACGGCGACGGCCAGCACTGCCAGGCCCTCGATCGGCATGACATTCAAAGCAGCGAGCAGAACGACCCCGGCAAGGGCGGCGATGGCGATGGGTGCCTTGCGCCGCCGGTAGCTGCGCGACCGGGGCTGCGTAACGTTGATGAGATCGGTTTCCTCGGCAGCCGCCGCCAGTCCTTCCGGGGTGCCTTCGAGCAAGAGGCGATCGGCGGCGCGGAGCCTCACTGAACCGAGATCGAAGCCTGGTAGGTAGCGGTGGCGGCTGATACCGAGCAGCCGCACGCCGAAGCGGCCGAGGCGCAATTCGCTTACGGTACGAAACGACGCCCCCCTGCCCGGCGCCAGCACGGCCTCCACGAGCACCTGTCTTTGGTCACCCTCCACCGGCTCTACGCCAAGAATCTCGAAGCCGCGCTCACCATGCAGCGTCAAGACCTCTTGCATCGTTGCGAGGATGACGATGCGATCGCCGCCCTGAAGCTTGAGATCCAGGATGCCGTCGCGCTTGGATTCCCCGTTCCGCTGCAAGCCAATAAGGCGGATACCGGGACGGTTCACTTCTTTCACGTTCTTCAGCGCCTTGCCGATGAAGGCCGCATCGTCGGAGACCGTGAGCTCCGTGAGAAAGTAGACCTTACCCTCCTCGTCGATAAGCTCTGTTGCCGCCATTCGGGCCGGCAGAAGGTATCGTGCCAGGATTAGCATGGTCACCGAGCCGACAGCCGCCACGACGACTCCGACCGGCGTGATCTCGAAGATCGAGAAGGCCGGTATGCCTTGGTTGCGTGCGACGCCATCGACCAGGAGATTGGTAGAGGTGCCTATCAACGTGCAGGTGCCGCCGAGAATGGCGGCATAGGATAGCGGGATGAGAAGCTGGGTCGGGGCCATGCCGACCGTGCGGGCGAGGCGCACCGCGATCGGGATCAGCACCATGACAACCGGCGTATTGTTCATGAAGGCGGAGGCCACGATCGTAGCGAGGAGGAAGAGCGCAAGCGCGTTTATGGGCCGATCCACCGCGCGCGAGGTGATCCACGACGCTGCTGCATCCAGAGTGCCCGTCCGCACGAGGGCCCCGGACAGCACGAACATGGCCGCAATGGTGATGGGAGCGCTGTTGGAGAACACCGCCATCACGTCTTTGGTGTCGATCAGCCCGATGACAAGGAATGTCGATGCACCGGCGATAGCGACGACAGCCGGTGGAAAACGCTCCAGGAGAAAGGCGGCAAACGTCGACGCCAGGATCAGAATCGCAATGGCGGCTTGGTGCTGCTCGATGAAATTCGCCAAGTAATCCCCGCCGCCTTTTGCCCCCGCTTCTTCCAGTGTGGGGCAAAGGCGGAATTGCCGTCCACAGGGAAAATACTCGGTTGCAGGGCGCTGAATTGTCGCCGCGTTCGATCGACCCACCGGGGGATGACCAGAGAGACGAATGCCGATTTTAGCTAGGATTGACGGCCCATTCTGGTGTATTGTTAAGCATAAAAAGCGGCTTTGTAAGCGTAAGCGAGTTCAGTTTTGCCCGATCAGAGACACGTCAATGTCCTGCGGAGCGGCCCACGAGCGTGGAACGCTTGGCGCGCCGAGAACCCTGCCACAATTCCGGATTTATCTGGTATCGCTCTGAAGCTGAGTGAGCGCCAGATGGGACACATCAACGGGGGTCCCATAAACCTGACCGGCGCCCGCCTGAACGAGGCCGGTCTCCGCTTTGCGACTCTCTCCGATGCAGACCTCGAAGCCGCGTGTGCAAGCTACGCCGATTTCACGCATGCCCGGCTGGATCGCGCCAATTTGAGCGGCGCGGATCTTACCAACGCGGCCCTCGATCACGCGGATTTCGCCGGCGCCAATCTCAGACGCGCCAATCTCTCCGGCGCAAGTCTGCTGCACGCGCGAAACCTGACGCAGGAGCAGGTCGACGCCAGCCTCGGCAGCAATGCCACCGTTCTGCCGCCCAACCTTGCACGCCCCGCGCGATGGCCCACGGCACAGACGGCAGAGACGCGCAACCGCGCCCCCATCGAGAAAAAAGCGGCTGAACATTCGACAGAGCCCGCGAGGCAAGCTCCGCAGGATTTCCGCAATGACAAACGGCCGCTGGCGGCCGCCATGTCCATTGGCGCTGTGCTGATCCTTGGCGGCATTGGCTGGTTCGACGCGGAGAGCAACAGTCTGTCGCAGAAGCGCGAAGAGGGAACCCATATCGGCGCGCCGTCGAAGCCCGCGTCTCCGCCGAAAGAACTGGGATCGCGCGAGAGCGCTAGGGTCGAACCGTCAGCGGTGCCCCCGGCCAAGGAAATAGAAACCGAGGCTGAGCCCGCGCCGTCACGGGAGGCGATCGCCCCCGAAGTTAGGGATCCGGAAACGCAAACGTCTGCCATCGACCCGGGTCCGGACGAGCAGCCCGAACCTCCCTCGCCCCCAGAGATCGAGAGGCGGCATGGGACAACGCCCGACTTGACCGCGAGGCCGGGCCACGGTTCGGAAAGCCAGCAGGGTTTGGCCGCTCCTGAAGAACCGAAAGCTGAATCATCTAGCGCTGCGCCCGCCTCCGACGCTCGCGAGGAGGCCGCATCCACCGGCGGGGCGCCGATTCCGCCCATCGAAGACGGGCAAGCGGCGCCAGTCGAACCAAGTGCGACCCCCGATGCGCCAAGCGACATGTCGGCCCTGTCGCCACCCGCCATTGCTTCATTGCCACAAGCAACCGCACCCGACGAAATAGAAGCCTCGCTTCATGCGGAGGACATTCCCCCTCTGCCGCTGCGGAAGCCTAGCCTCAACGCGAGCCGCCCGACGCCAGAGCCATCACGGAGACAGGGCCAATATTCGCAGGGGTCGAGGTCCAAGGCGGACAACCGCGCACGGTCACTCACGCAGAAGGATGCGCAGGAGATTGTTCGGCGCGTCGTGTCCGATCTGCTCGCGGGCGGATTATAGAGCCTTCAATTTAGTTTGAAGGTCAGCCCGACCTGGCCGGCGATCGCATCGTAGTCCTCGTTGTGATCGCCGCGCACGGAGAGATAGGCCTTGGACGGACTGATCGATCTCGAAGTCCATTCCCACCCGGCCGAACACGGTCGTCGGGTCCTCCTCGAAGGAAAAGTTCACGCCCTCGACCCGGATGTCGTTGTTGTAGTCGAAGCGGTGGTCGACGCCGGCCTGAACGAAGGGCTGAACCACGGTCCGTCCATAGACGAGCGTATTGAACAGGCGGACCGAAAGTGTCCCGGAAAAGGCCTCGACGTGCCCTTCGCCGAATGTCAGGCCGGCGCTGTCGGTGTGCCGGTCCGTCCTGATGTCGAAATAGTTGAGACCCGCTCTGAGATCGACCTTGCTGCTGGACCAGGCAGGAAGCACGACGCCTCCCGCCAACGAGGACGCAAATCCGGACGTGTCAAAATTGGCGTGTGCATCGGACAGCGCATTCCGCACCGACGCGTCGCCGAACTGCCCCGATGCCAGTCCAAGCCCGTAAAAGCGTCCATCGGTCAAGAGAGCATAGCCCCCGGCCGAACCGCTATCCAGCGACGCATCGCCGGTGTGCCTGAAGCCGAGCTCGCGCAGGAGAAGATCGATCTCGGAGTTCGTATAGTTCCCGAAAGCGCCCAAGGTCAAGGTGTCCTTCGGCAGGCCGAGCGCTTTCGATGCATCGAAACGCATGCCGAGCGTGCCGCCAACATCGAGGCTGTCGAACTCCGGCGTGCGCCCGATCCGCGTGCCGCGGCGGTCGCCAAAAAACCGTCATGCGATGTATGCGACACCCCGGAAATGCCAAATGTCGCGACCGTGGGCGTGATGCTCCGCGTCGTCGTCGCTGTCCCGAAGGCCGACACCGAAGCGTTCAAGAGCGTGCTCGACAGCGCGAAGTCCGTCACTTGCTGCGTGGTTTGCAGCGACGCGGATGTGAGTGCGGTTGCAACGACTTGTTGCGAGTTGACCGTTGCGCCGCCAGCGACTCCACAAAGGTAATGCAAGCCGACGGCACGCAATTGATGAGGGCGGAGGCGGCAGGGTTGAGCGCGGCGTCGAGCGTCTCGATGAGATCGAGGTCAAGTGTCAGGAGAGACAGATCGAGCGGCTGACCGCCGCCGAGGACATCGAGGTCGATGACCTGCGCCTGTGCCGGCGTGGCGGCAAGGAACGCCGACGAGGCGACCACCCAACGACGCGGCTACGACGAGCCGTCGAAAAAACCTCAGACTTCGCTGCCGCGCCGCGCTGCTCTTCCGGGGGCATAACGAGGAGTGTACCCCCCAAGTTCCGGAAAATGCCATGAGAAAGGGGCAAAACCCGGCTAAGTGTTTGCCTGAGAAGGGATCAACCCCTATATATGCCCCTATTCCCTGCATTCGAGTTGGTTGGCTCTTTCACCAGAGAGGGCGGGAGACCGCCTCTAGCTTCACAAGGTTTCGAAAAAACCCATGCTACGTATTCCACTCATGCCGAAAGCCACCGCCGTGTGGTTGGTCGACAACACATCCCTCACCTTCGAGCAGATCGCGGAGTTCTGCGGCCTGCACATGCTCGAGGTGAAGGGCATCGCCGATGGCGACGTGGCCCATGGCATCAAGGGCATGGATCCGATTTCGAGCGGCCAGTTGAGCCGCGAGGAGATCGCCGACGCCGAGAAGGACACCTCCCACCGTCTGAAGCTCTCTGAGCCCAAGGTGGAGATGCCCGAGGTGAAGACCAAGCGGGGGCCCCGCTATACGCCGGTGTCGCGCCGCCAGGACCGTCCGAACGCCATCCTTTGGCTCTTGAAGAACCACCCCGAGGTCAAGGACTCCCAGATCATGCGCCTTGTCGGCACGACCAAGCCGACCATCCTCGCCGTCCGCGAGCGCAGCCACTGGAATTCACCGAATCTGGTGGCGCAGGACCCCGTCACGCTCGGGCTCTGCTCCCAAACCGATCTCGATGCCGAGGTGAAGAAGGCCGCCGCGCGGCTTGAGCGTGAGCGGAAGGACTCCGGCATTGTCGAGGCTCCGAAGGCCGGCACCTTGATGCCCACTGAAGAAAGCATCGCCACGCCGCCCCCGCCGCCTGAGGCGCCGATCGCCACGACGCTGGCGAAGGAGGCCCGCGAAGCGATGCATCACGAGGACGAAGAAGACGAGCCGGTCCCGGACGCTGCCTCCGTGTTCGCCAAGCTCAAGGACTTGAAGCGCAACGACACTGCCTCTGAATAGAGGTTTACCCAGTTCGCTGCCGCATTTGATCGGGATCAAACTGTCCCGCGACCCCGCCCGCCATGGTGCGCCTTCCAAATTGGGAGGTGCAACGGTGAGTTCGGTCGATATTCTCTTCCTCACCGTGGTGCTGGCAGCGTTCGTCGGCCGGCGCTCGCCTACTTCTCCAGCAGGAAGATCGATTGATCATTGCCTCTCGCCTTGGCTAGGCTGCGACAAGGAAACGCAGCACAAGAACAGCCCAAGGCGAGGGAAATGGCCAACCCCTATAATGAAGGCCTCGATAAGAACGCGGCCAACTATCAGCCGCTGACTCCGCTCGTCTTCCTCCAACGCGCGGCGAGCGTGCATCCAGACCACGTCGCGGTCGTTCACGGGGCGCAGCGTTTCACCTATCGCGAATTCTACGATCGGTCCCGCCGCCTCGCCTCGGCGCTTGCCGCGCGCGGTATCGGTGTTGGCGACACCGTGTCGGTAATGCTTGCCAACTCTCCGCCCATGCTCGAAGCGCATTACGGCGTGCCGATGACCGGCGCGGTGCTCCATTGCTTCAACACCCGCCTCGACGCGCCGGCGATCGCATTCATGCTCGATCACGCCGACACGAAAGTGCTCATCGCCGATACGGAGTTCGCGTCCGTCCTCAAGGAGGCGCTTGCGCTTGCGACGGTGAAGCCGCTCCTGATCGATTACGAGGACACGCAATGCGGCATCGGCGGCGAGCGTCTGGGGACCATGGACTATTGGAAGTTTCTCGCAGACGGCGACGCCGACTATGCCTGGCAAATGCCGACCGATGAGTGGAACGCGATCTCGCTCAACTATACGAGCGGCACCACCGGCAACCCGAAAGGCGTCGTCTATCATCACCGCGGTGCGGCGCTCATGTGCTATGCCAACACCCTCGCCACGACCATGGGGCCGCATCCGGTCTATCTCTGGACACTGCCGATGTTTCACTGCAACGGCTGGTGCTTTCCCTGGTCGCTCAGCCTCGTTGCGGGAACCCACGTCTGTCTGCGGGCCGTCCGCGCGCAGCCCATGTTTGCGGCCATCGCTGAGCACGGCGTCACCCATCTTTCCGGCGCGCCCTTTGTCATGGCCTGTCTTTTGAGCGCGGGCGACGATGAGCGGCGGAGCTTCAATCAACGCGTCGCCTTCAGCCACGCCGCGGCGCCTCCGCCCGGCGCCGTGCTCGCCAAGATGGACGAGGCCGGTTTCGAGCTGACCCACCTCTACGGCCTGACCGAGACCTACGGTCCCGCCACGCTGAACGAGTGGCACGCGGCCTGGGACGAGTTGCCAAACGAAGACCGCGTCAAAAAGCGCATCCGCCAGGGCGTGCGCTATCACGCGCTCGAAGATCTGACCGTCATGGACCCGGAAACCATGGAGAAGGTGCCGGAAGACGGCGACACGCTGGGCGAGGTCATGTTTCGCGGAAATATCGTGATGAAGGGCTATCTCAAGAATGGCCGCGCGACGGAGGAAGCCTTCGCCGGCGGCTGGTTCCATTCCGGCGATCTCGGCGTGATGCACCCCGACGGCTACATCCAGCTCAAGGACCGCTCCAAAGACATCATCATTTCCGGCGGGGAGAACATCTCCTCCATAGAGGTCGAGGACGTGCTTTACAAGCACCCCGACGTGGCGGCAGCCGCCGTCGTCGCCAAGCCCGATCCGAAATGGGGTGAGACGCCTTGCGCCTTCGTCGAGACGCGTCCCGGCTCCAAAATCACGGAAGAAGAACTGATAAAATGGTGCAAGGGCAAGCTCGCGCGTTTCAAGTGCCCGCGCCACGTCGTCTTCGTCGAACTGCCCAAAACCTCGACCGGGAAGATCCAGAAATTCAGGCTGCGGGATATGGCGAAGGAGGTCTGACCTCCTTCGCCTGTCGCTGGCTCAAACGCTAATGTTTGCCGTGCTTGCCGCCACCGCCGCCGTGGTGCTTGCCACCGCCGCCTTTATGCTTGCCACCGCCGCCACCGTGATGCTTCCCACCGCCGCCGTGATGCTCGTAGTTCTTGCCGTCGTGGTGCCGGCAATATTTCCCACCGCGGTGATGGCCGTAACCGGGTCCCAACCAGCCGTAACCGTAACCGAACCCATAGCCGTTACAGGCGCCGCGATGGCGATGCCAGCCCCACTCAGGCGCCCATCTCTGGCTGCAATGCCGCCATGCACGTCGATGAGATCTGAGGGCGCGGCATCCTCACTGAGCGGGATGGCCGTCGATCCGGCGTTCACAGCCGAGGCGGGCGTCACGCCCCAGACGAGACCAAGCGAAGCGAAGGCAACGGCGAAAGCGAAATGAAGTCGCATGGGAAGTCCTCCTGTGATGGCGGTCGCTTCGGCCTCGACCACCACTCAAATGAGCTCGCGCAATGCGCAAGCCCTCGGCGGAGCAAACCTTCGCATTCACAACTCTGTTACCGCGATTAACTCAATCTCACTTCGAGGTTGAAAAAAACTCCATCTCGCCGCATCGAAGACCATGCGCTTAGGTCTCCGCGCGCTCGGCGCTCTGCTGCTCTGGCCGCTTGCAGCTCCTGCTGCCGAGACGTCATTTCGTGCTGGCTTCATGGCGCTGACGGTCGCGGGCGACCCCCCCTTTTTTTTCCCGTCGGCGTCTGGTACCCGACGCTCGCCAAGGAGACGGACTGGACGGTCGGCCCATATGCGATGAGTGCCGCACGGGACGCAGCTCCGGCGCCGGGACGCTTTCCCTTGATTGTCCTCTCCCACGGCAGCGGTGCGGATCAATTTCACCACCGCGACAGGTCGACATATCTCTCCCCTCACGGCTTCATCGTCGCTGCGATCAAGCACGCGGGCGACAGTTTGGATGATGTTGGCGGCCGCGGCAGCGACGTGCAGCTCACCGGACGCCCCTGGCAGGTGAAGCAGACGCTCGATGCCGTGCTTGCCGACCCGCGCCTCAAAACCAGCATCGACGCAAACCGCATCGGCATGATCGGCTATTCCGCCGGCGGCTACACGACGCTGACCACGATCGGTGGCCGGCCCGACTACGCGTTATGGGGCGTGCATTGCAAGGAGCATCCCGAGGACTACGAGCTCTGCCCCGCAGATGGCAGTTGGGTGCCGCCCCGCATCACGCGCCCCGGCTGAGAACTCCCGCCGCCCGACCCCGCATCAAGCTGCCGTCGTGATGCGCCAGCCGGCATTCTCTTCGATGCGAAAGGCCTCTCCGGCATCAGCATTCCGTTGCGAATCGCGCGCGCGACGATCATTTCGTGCGCAATGATTGGAACGCCGACCACGTAGCCGCATTGCTCACCAACGACCTGGACGTGACGAGCGTGCCCGGCGACCATTCATCTTTATCGCGCCCTGCCCGTCCGAGCTTGCCGAGCGCTATCCTGAGTCCTGCACTGATGCTCCAGGCATCGATCGCGCCGCCATTCATGCCGAGATCGCGACGGAGCTTGTGGATTTCTTCAACAGCAACCTTCCCCCACCCGAAGCCGCGGCACCAGCGCCGCGCTGAGGATGACGACAATTCCCGCTTGCGGTTAGACTTCATCTGGCCAAGATCTGAAGGATGGGGGGCGAATCCATTCCGCTCGAGGCGCAGTTCAACCTGCTCGCGAGTTATGTTGCGCTGGTGATCGAATGCGGCGCCGTTCTCGTCGTAAGCTTCGGCGCAATCCAGTCCTTTTCCGGCGTGGTCGCATCGATCTTCATGGGTTCGGCGAGCGAGACGGCGGGTCGCCAGATCTGGCTCCGCTTCGCCACTTGGATCCTGCTCGCGCTGGAATTCGCTCTCGCCGCGGACATCGTGCGCACGGCGGTTGCGCCGACTTGGGAAGACATCTTCAAGCTTGCCGTAATCGCCACCATCCGCACCATGCTCAATTACTTCCTGGCGAAGGACATCGCGTCCTTCGACGCGCCGCTTCAGCAGCCGCCATCGACCACGACGCGCCAGGACTGAGGCATGCCTCTTCTCCGCATCGACCTAATCGAAGGCCGGACCGATGCCGGGCTGAAAGCACTGCTCGATGCGCTTCACGCCGCCATGCTCGCGGCGTTTAAGGTGCCGGAGCGCGACCGCTATCAGATCGTGCACGAGCATCCCCCAACGCGCATGATCGTCGAGGACACGGCCTCGGCATCCCGCGCACGGACAAGGTCGTGGTCCTCCAGGTCATCACGCGCTGGCGCGGCCGCGAGGCGAAGGAAAACTTTTATCGCCTCGTTTGCGAGCATCTGGAGCGGGATTGCGGCATCTCGCCATCAGACGTAGTCATCTGCCTTGTGGAGAACAGCGACGAGGATTGGTCCTTCGGCGTGGGCCGCGCCCAATTTTTGACCGGCGACCTCTAAAACGGCATTTTTGCAACAGTTCTAGCGTTGGACGCCTGCGGCTTTATGTGGTTCAGTCCAAGTTAACCACTTGGCTTTGCGTACCGACGGGCTTCGGGGTACGCGCATTCCGGCGCCGGATCTTACGACGAGCCGGAGTCAGGGGTTTAACCAGAGGTGCATGCGCTTGAGGGCCAAAGAGCCTTTCGCGCGAGTACGCCTCTCCGGGGGTCTGAGGGATGATCGGAACGAAGCGCGCGCGCGAAAAGCGATTCCAGATCATTCTGATCAAGCCATCTCATTACGACAGTGACGGTTACGTCGTGCAATGGGTGCGTTCGACCATGCCGTCGAACTCGCTCGCCGCCGTCTACAGCCTCGCGCTCGGCGCCGCGAAGCTGCAACTTCTCGGGCCCGACATTCCAATCGACGTCACCGCCATGGACGAGACCAATACCCGCGTCCGCACGCGCGAGATCGCCCGGAAGATCAAGGAGAATGGCGGGCTCGGTTTCGTCGGCATTATCGGCGTGCAATCCAACGAATTCCCCCGCGCCGTCGATATTGCGCGCTCTCTGCGCGAAGCCGGCGTGCAGGTGATGATCGGCGGCTTCCACGTCTCAGGCTGCCTCTCCATGCTCAAGGAGCTGCCCGCCGACATCAAGGCGGCCCAGGCACTGGGCATTTCCATTTACGCGGGCGAGGCCGAGGAAGGTCTCGACGAAGTGATCCTCGACGCCGCGCGCGGCGAGCTTCGCCCCCTCTACGACCATATGAAGCACCTGCCCGATATCGGCGACATCGCATCTCCCCCCTTCCTGCCGAAGCACTTCGTGCAACGGACGATCGGCAATCTGACGAGCTTCGATGCCGGCCGCGGCTGCCCCTTCCAATGCTCCTTCTGCACCATCATCAACGTGCAGGGACGGAAGTCGCGCTACCGCTCGCCAGACAGCGTCGAGAAGATTCTGCGCTGGAACTACGAGCAGGGCGTGAACCGCTTCTTCATCACCGACGACAATTTCGCCCGCAACAAGGATTGGGAAGCGATCTACGACCGCATCATCAAGCTGCGCGAAGAGGATGGCTTGGACATCCGCTTCTGCATCCAGGTCGATACGCTTTGCCACCGCATCCCGAACTTCATCGACAAATCGAAGCGCGCCGGCGTCACGCGCGTGTTTATCGGGCTTGAGAACATCAACCCCGCGAACCTGATCGCCGCCAAGAAGCGGCAGAACAAGATCACCGAATATCGCAAAATGCTGCTCGAGTGGAAGCGGGTCGGCATCATGACGTATGCCGGCTACATTCTCGGCTTCGAGAACGACACGCCGGAGTCGATCCGCCACGACCTCGAGATCATCAAGAAAGAGCTGCCGCTCGACATGATCGAGTTTTTCGTCCTCACGCCGCTACCCGGGTCCGAGGACCACAAGGTGCTTTACGAGAAGGGGGTCTGGATGGACCCCGACATGAACAAATACGATGTCGAGCACGTCGTCACCGCCCACCCGAAGATGACGGCCGAAGAGTGGTCGGGCATCTACCAGGAGGCGTGGGGCCTTTATTACACCGACGAGCATATCGAGACGATCGTGCGCCGCGCCTATGCCTGCGGCATCAACCTGCGCTCGCTCCGCACGGTGCTGTTCTGGTTTTCGAGTGCGGTCCCGGTGGAGGGTTTGCATCCCCTGCAATGGGGGATCTTTCGCATCAAGCACCGTGGCGACCGGCGTTCCGGCCTGCCGATCGAATCGCCCGTCACCTTCTACGCCAAATACGCGGCCGACATCGCCCGCAAGGCCTTTGCGCTGCAACAGCGCTGGCGGTACATATCGCGCATCATGCGCAAGATCGAGGCCGATCCGCACGCGGGATATTATATGGACGGCGCCCTGACGGCCGAAGCCGACGACGATACCGACCATATGGACCTTTACACGCAGAACGACGCCGCCCGCGTGGCTGTCGAGCGCGAGCTGCGTGTCGCAGGGCGCCCGGCGCATGGCAATGGGAAGAACGGCCATCGCGATCACGGCGATGCCGAACATGCGCACGATCATCACGGTCATGCCCACGATCGCCATGACGACCGCGTCGAGATCTCACCCACCGCCTGATTGCCTGTCGGAATGTCGTTGAAGCGGTCGCTCTAGCCGAACGCTAGTTGCCGCCGCCGAAGGCCCGCTCGATCATGTCGGCGAAGCCACCGCCATTGCGCCGCAGCCAGCCCTGCCGTGTCGGCTGCGGCTCTTCGTAGGCCTGCTGGTCATAGGCCTGATTCTGGCCGTTTCCGAAGCTCGCCTGGAGATACTCGGCCCTGATCCAGCCCGTCGCGGCGCTTTGCGGGTCGGTGACCTGCACCCAGCCGTCGCTCTGCGAGACCACGCGCAGCGTCCGTCCGGCTGGGAAGGCAAACAGCATCGCGGCTTCGTCTGCCGGATTGGCATGCATGGAGGCCGTCCCGACCAGCCTTACCCATTGCTCTTGCTGCTGCTGATCCTGCGGCCAGTCGTCCTGCGACTGTTGCTGGCCTTCATAGCCTTGCGGCGGCTGGCCTTCGTATCCTTGCGCAGGCTGGGCCTCATAACCTTGCGGAGGCTGCCCCTGATATCCTTGCGGCGGCGGGCCCTCATAGCCTTCCGACTGCTGGCCGACATAGCCTTGCGGCGGTTGGCCCTCATATCCCGGCGCAGGCTGGCCTTCGGGTCCCTGATTCTGCTCTGCGCTATAACCTTGCGGGTGCTGCCTACTCCAGGGGAGCGGCGACGCCGCCGCGTCAGTCTGATCGGCGTCAGGCGCCTGCCCCGAAGCCGGAGGCATGTCGGGAACCTGGCCGGCGTCGGGTTGCGTGCCATCCGGGTGCCCCGGCTCGCCTTGGACCACGGGGTCCCAACTCCGCTCTTGCGGATCCACCGCAGCGGTGGTCGTGGGGTCGGGCTGCTCGCGCTCCGGGCTCGCCACTTCCGCTGAGGGGGTGGCAGCATCGCTCGGGGCGGCACTCGTCGGCCGATCGGTGGTGGAAATCTCGTAGGCGAGCTTGGTGGCCTTGGAGGCGGTTTGCGGAGCCTCGACAGGAGAGACCACGAAGGCAATCACCACGCACACGGCCGCGAACACGACCAACAATGCTGTGATCAGCCTCTTCATGCTGCTCTTCCCGACATTGCTTTAAGCCTTAGAAACAGAATGCGGCGGCAAGTCGTCCCAAACTTGTTTATGAACAGGCACCGTTTAACGCCGCGTGAATGTGCGCCCCGTCGAGGGACTTATCGAAGCCAGACTAAAGCGCCGCGAGCCGCATGCAAAGCCTTACCCGCCCCGTGGAGCCGCACTAGGCGGGGACGCGTCGCTTGGCTAGGATGGTGGCTGCGTCGCGCTCATCCCTACCCGTCAGCCTGTTTCCCGGAAGCCCGCATGCTCTCCTACAAGGAATATGACAATGCTCAGGCCGTCGAGATCGTAATCGGCGGGCGCGTGTCCACCGAGGAGTTCGACAAAGTCGCGGGCAAGCTCGAAGCCTTCATCACCCGCCACGGCACAGTCCGCGTGCTCGAAGTCGTCCGCGATTTCGAGGGCATGGATGCCGGCGCCTTCTGGCACGACATCAAGTTCAGCCTCCGCCACTTGCAGGACTTCAGCCGTGTCGCGGTGGTCTCAAGTCCGGAAATCCGCAATCTCTGGTCAGCGCTCGTCGCGCCCTTCATGCGCTGCGAGGTCGAGCATTTCCCTCCACATGAATTGGAGGCGGCGCGCGATTGGCTGATGTGGCCGGAAGGCGCCGTCGACTAGCGGCGTGGCTCCTTGCGCTGCTCAACCTGGACCGATTGCAGATATTCGATGATCGCCTCCACGTCCGTGGGGCTGAAGACGAAGATCGGCATATCGGGATGGCCGGAGACAATGCCTTCGGCAAGCGATTCGGCGAGGTCTTCAATCGGGTAATGGCTGGAAAGGGTGCGGAAGGGAGGGGCCTCCTTATGCGGGCTCGCGCCCTCCTCGCCGATCGCATGGCAGCGCGAGCAATTCTCGCGCAAAAGCGCTTCGCCCTTGTCCCCCATGCCCTTTTCAACGGCGCTCGCATCCATCGCCGAGAGGCCCAGCATGGCAAGCGCAGCGAGAACCACCGTCGCAGTGGCTCTCATCGTTCTCCTCCCAGCACTGGCTGACATTCGGCAGGACCATGGGGCAACTCACGCGTCACAAGGACGTAGCAGAAATTGCCGGGTGCGGCTCTTGATGCGAATAAATGCTGGACCTCTGCGGCAAACGAAAGGCCGCGGAGCGCATGATCATGCGCGCTGCGGCCTATAAAACTGCCCCTCCGCTCCAATCAGCGGGCCTTAGCGGTCCCCGAGGTCTCCTTCGGCTGACCTAGTGAGTCAGCTCGCATCTGATTCGCTCTATTTCATCCTTCAGACGCAATTTTTGACGCTTCAATTCCGCGATCTTGAGGTCGTCGGCCGTTGGCCGCGCCAACTCTTCTTCGATTTTCCGATCTAACGCGCGGTGCCTCTCGGACAACTCCACGAGGTGTGCGTCAAGCGCCATAGCGGACCTCCATGTCAGTGGTCTGGAACCAACGATAGTGACAAATCGCCGGCGATTTGTCTAATGGCCGCCATGCGCTTCCGCGTCACTCTTGATTTCTCTCTGTGACGGGACGCAGGCGTAAGCTGTCGCCGCCCGTGGCACTTGCGTGCCGCAAAGTTCGCCGCGATACTCCGCCCCGTCCCAGGGGCAAGGGAGCAAGGGACGTCCGATGGAGAGCGAGGACATTCGCGAACTCCGGACGACCTTGACGAGGCGCAAGCAGGAGCATCGCGACCTCGACAGCGCCATCAATGCGCTGGAAGAATCCGGCCGCGCCGACGCCTTGCAGTTGAAGCGGCTTAAAAAGAAGAAGCTGTTTCTCAAGGACGAGATCTCGCGCATCGAGGATCAGCTTCTCCCCGACATTATTGCCTGAAGGAGCGTTTTGCGACCGCGGCGAGGCCCCGAAAATCCGCGACTTTCCTTGCCAAGCAAGGGTGCGTCCCTATAATCCCGCGCTTTCCGGCCTGGACCCTTCCCCATGAGCAAGCAGAGACCGAGCGTCGGCATCATTATGGGAAGCCGTTCCGACTGGCCGACGCTGAAGTTGGCCGCGGACGTTTTGGATGCGTTGGGCGTGCCTTACGAAACCCGCGTCGTGTCCGCGCATCGCACGCCGAAGCGGCTCTATACGTATGCGAGCGAAGCGGCCGAGCGCGGGCTGAAGATCATCATCGCCGGCGCCGGAGGCGCGGCGCACCTTCCCGGCATGACGGCCGCGATGACGGAATTGCCGGTGCTCGGCGTGCCCATCGAGAGTCGCGCGCTGAAAGGCCTCGACAGTCTGCTTTCGATTGCGCAGATGCCGGCCGGCGTGCCGGTCGGAACCCTCGCCATCGGCGAGCCCGGCGCCACCAACGCGGGACTGCTCGCAGCGCAGATTCTGGCGCTCTCCGATCCTGCCCTCGCCTCTCGGGTCATGGCCTGGCGCGCAGCGCTGACCGCGGGCGTGCCGGAGGTACTGGAAACGAATGCGTGAGGCCCTGCCGCCCGGCAGCACCATCGGCATTCTGGGCGGCGGACAGCTCGGCCGCATGCTCGCGGTGGCGGCCTCTCGGCTCGGTCTGAAGATCCATATTTACTCCGACGAGCCCGACCCGCCCGCCTTCGCCGTCGCCGCGGCGCGCACCGTGGCCGGCTACAACGATGCCGACGCGCTTCTCAAATTCGCGGGCGCCGTGGACGTTGTCACCTGCGAGTTCGAGAACGTGCCGACGGCTGCACTCGAGGCCGCCGGACGCAACGCCCCTGTGTTTCCGCCGCCCCGCGCCTTCGCCGTGGCGCAGGATAGGCTCGCCGAGAAGGACTTCCTCCAAGAGCTCGGCATTGCGGTCGCGCCCTTCGCCCCGATCGGCAGCGTGCGGGAACTCCAGGCCGCGCTGCCCGGAATCGGTTTTCCCGCTCTCTTGAAAACGCGTCGCTTCGGCTATGACGGCAAGGGCCAGGTGATGATCCGCAGCCAAAGCGAGGCGGAAGCGGCCTTGGACAGCATCGGCCACGTGCCGGCGGTGCTCGAAGGTGTGGTGCTATTTGAGCGCGAGATCTCGGTGGTCGCCGTGCGCGCACAGGACGGGACGCTTCATTTTTACGATCCGAGTGAGAATGTGCATCAGGATGGCATCCTCGCCAGGAGCCGCGTCCCGGCACCCATCTCCGCAACCTGCGTGTTCGAGGCACGGAAGATCGCGGGCAAGATCGCCAACGCGTTGTCCTATGTCGGGGTGATCTGCGTGGAGATGTTTCAGCGCATGGGCGATGGATCCGCCCTTGTCGTCAATGAGATCGCGCCGCGCGTCCACAATTCGGGTCACTGGACCCTCGACGCCTGCCTCGTGAGCCAATTCGAGAACCATATCCGCGCCATTGCGGGCTGGCCCTTGGGCGAGACCTCCCGCCATAGCGATGCGGTGATGGCCAATATCATCGGCGCGGATGCGGACAGGTGGCGGGACTTTGCTTCCGCCGAAGGTACGAGCCTTCACCTCTACGGCAAGGAAGAAGCGCGGCCCGGCCGCAAGATGGGCCATTTTATCCGGCTTTATCCCAAAACCTGATCGGCTGCGGAGAGCCGCCAATACGCCCGGCGTCTGGACAACGACCGGGGCTTCTGTTAGAGCAAGCCCGGATGCGAAGCTTTGACCTTCCGGTCGGGGCTAGCTTTGGCCACGCATCCTTCCCTTACAACGGCCAATCGCAAAACTGGAGAACTCTGCGCGTGCAAGTCGTCGTCCGCGATAACAATGTCGATCAGGCCCTTCGGGCGCTGAAAAAGAAGATGCAGCGTGAAGGCATCTTCCGCGAGATGAAGCTGCGCAATTACTACGAGAAGCCCTCGGAGAAGCGCGCCCGCGAAAAGGCTGAAGCCATTCGCCGCGCCCGCAAGCTGGCCCGCAAAAAGGCTCAGCGCGAGAGCGGTATCGTCGCCAAGCCGCGGCCGCCCCGCTAAGCTCCTTTAAGACGCTAAGCGCCAAAAATCAGGGGCCCGAGTGGGGGCCTTTCGCGTTTAAATCCAGCAATCTCAATTCGTCAGCCGACCCTGAGCGGCCGCTTTGCGCGCGGACGTATTTCTTCCGCCTCGAAAGCCGCCGCGTCGCCGCCATAGCTGCGCAACGCGACATCGCCTTCGACGAGCTCCAGTTCGGGCCGGCCGCGCTTCGGCTGTAGATCTTCGACGAACTCATACACCTTGTCCCAGGCGCCATGCTCGAAGAGGTCGTTGTGACCGGCTCTCGGCAGGATCGCCAGCTTCTTGGGATTGTTGGCCTCGTTGTAGACGCGCCGTCCTTGCGCCACGGGGATCATGCTGTCGCGCGCGCCGTGAACGATGAGGAGCGGCACATCGACTGCGCCGATGCAGTCGATGGTGCGGTAATTGTCGCCCACGACAAATCGCAGCGGCAGAAACGGCCATGCCTTCTGTCCCACATCGGCGATGGACATGAAGGGGGACTCAAGCACCAGCGCCTTCAGTTCGCGGGTCAAAGCAAGCTGCGTGGCGACACCGGTGCCGAGCGACTCGCCATAGGCGACAATGTCCTTGGCGCCGAGGCCGAGGCCGCGCAGATAGTCGTAGGCCGCCGCGGCGTCGGCAACGTTCTTTCTCTCGCTAGGGAAGCCGCGCGAACCGCCGAACCGGCGATAATTGAGCATGAGCATGCCATAGCCGTCGGCAGCGATGGTCGCGATCTTGCCGGCGCGGTGGGCGACATTGCCCGCATTGCCCATGAAATAGAGCATGGTCGGCTTCGGCCCGCGCGGAGGCAGATGCCATGCGATCAATTTGGTCCCGTCGGCGGCGGATAGCTCCACCTCCTGCACGCCCGGAAGGCCGGCATCCTTCGGCGCGACGCGCATGCGATCCGGCATGTAGACGAAATTGCGATGCAGTATGCGAGCAGCGAAACAGACGATCACGTAACTGCCGATAAGGGCGAGCAGAAGGTTCAACATGGGCTCAGCGTTACCTTTCGATACTTCTGGGTCCGGGCTGCAATCTGTCTACCCTAATCTTTATAAACGGCGCTTGAATGACGCGGTTCTACAGATAAGCCCCCGTACTCTACTAACTTTTGCTGGGGAATTTAGAAGGAAACGCAATCTGCCTGCTCGTGACGACCGTTGAAAACGTTGCCTGCAAGGGTGCTAGCGTCGCTCTTCTCCTGTTGGCCGCACCCCTCTGGGCAGTTAACGCATACGTCTCGGCTTTGCTCCCGCACACCAAGCCTGTGGGAATTGCCCGTCGCCTCGGTGGGATCGGCTGCAGGGCCGAGGTATCTTCGGGCCGGGCCATCAACAGCCCAAATGTGCGCATGATGTGGCGGGCTCTCCCCAATTACCCCTATATGGGACGCAATCCCCATGCCGCACCCCTCAATTCACTCTCAAAATAGCGACGAAACGGCCCATAACGGCAATAGACCCGCAGATTACCTCATTTTCTTTAATATCAGTTTGAAGACGCGCCCGTCACTACCCGGTCGGGGAGGACCCCTGCCAGGCGGCGCTGCGGCAACTTGCCAGGGGGAGCTAGAGGCCCTTCACGATCGCTTCGGTCATCTTCTTGGCGTCGCCCAGCACCATCATGGTGT
>NZ_JBPCOU010000027.1:0-31611 GCF_050999895.1 Methyloceanibacter sp.
CCGCCACTCGTAAAAATGACATCTTCGGGATGCGCGCCGGCCAAAGCGGCGACCTTCTCCCGCCCAGCCTCAATCACGGCGCGGGCTTCCCTGCCCTCGGCATGAACCGAGGAAGGATTGCCGTAGCTCGCAAACGCAGCGACCATCGCGGCCTGCACTTCGGGGCGCAGGGGGGCCGTGGCGTTGTAATCGAGGTAAAACCGCTCGCTCATTCTCTCGGACTCGTCGGCGCCGGCCGGTTAAAAACTTGCACGAGCCCCCGTGGCGCGTGCTATGAAGCCCGGCCGAACCGGATCGCCCCAATCGCGGCCCAGCTGGGAGATCCTTGTTTGGAACAATTCTAATATCAGGTTGGTATAGGATTCTGAGGCGGCTGAGTCAAGGTTCGCGGGCGATTCGCTCCTCAATTGCCCGCCTGACGCAGCTCCGTTCCCCCTTTGGCGCCAACCGTGCTGAGGCAAGTGGTTCATGCCCGAAGTGAATATCAGTGGTCCGAGCGGCAGGATCGAAGCGCGCTATCACCATGAGGGGACGCCGAATGCCCCCGTCGCCCTGATCCTGCATCCGCATCCCCAGTTCGGGGGCACGATGAACAATCAGGTGGTCTACCACCTCTATTACGCCTTTCAGCGCCGCGGATTTTCCGTCCTCAGATTCAATTTCCGCGGCGTCGGGCGGAGCGAGGGCCTGTTCGACAACGGCCCCGGCGAGCTTGCCGACGCGGCCACCGCGCTCGACTGGCTACAGACCTACAACGCCGACGCCCATACGTGCTGGATCGCCGGGGTGTCGTTCGGCTCCTGGATTGCGATGCAGCTTCTGATGCGCCGCCCGGAGGTCGAGGGCTTCGTCTGCGTGGCGCCGCCCGCCAATCTCTATGACTTCACCTTCCTCGCGCCCTGCCCCTCCTCGGGCCTGATGGTCAACGGCGCTAAGGATCGAGTCGTGCCGACGGAGTCCGTGAAGACCCTTGTCGAGCGGCTCAAGACGCAAAAGGGGATCGTGGTCGAGCACTCCACCGTGCCGGAAGCGAACCACTTCTTCGAAGGCCGCATGGACGGATTGATGGAAGTGGTCGACGGCTATCTCGACAAGCGCCTAGGCAAGGGCAAGACGAAACGGAAAGACTCCGCGGCCTGATCCTACGGCCGTGTGCGCAATCCCACTGGTGCCATGCTGCTCGGCTCGGAACGACTCCTCGCCTCACCCCGCCTGAACGGGCTGCGCGTTGGCATCCTGGCCAACCTGGCCTCGATCGATCACAGCTTCACCCACATCGTCGATCAGCTCAGCCGATCGACCACGTGTAAGCTCGCAGCGATCTTCGGGCCGCAACACGGCTACCAATCCAACCTCCAAGACAACATGATCGAAACGCCGCACGCGAAAGACAAGCGGCGCGACATACCGATCTTCTCGCTCTACAGCGAGACGCGCGAGCCGACGCGCGACATGCTGAGCCTGATCGATGTGCTCGTGATCGATCTCCAAGACGTCGGCGCACGCATCTATACCTTCATCTACACGATGGGCAATTGCCTGCGCGCCGCGGCGGCGGCCGGAGTCCCCGTGATCGTTTGCGACCGGCCAAACCCAATCGGCGGGTTGGCGATCGAAGGCATGACGCTCGAGCCGGGTTACAAGTCGTTCGTGGGCCAGTTCCGTATGCCGATGCGGCACGGCATGACCGTCGCGGAGCTGGCGCGCCTCTTCAACGAGCATCACGGCATCGGTGCAGAGCTCGAGGTGGTGACGATGCAAGACTGGTCGCGCAAGATGTATTTCGACGCGACCGAATTGCCGTGGGTGATGCCCTCGCCCAATATGCCGACGCTCGACACGGCCATCGTTTACCCCGGCACGGTGCTGCTAGAAGGGACAATTCTGTCGGAAGGACGCGGCACGACGCGACCGTTCGAGCTGGTCGGAGCGCCCTGGCTCGACGGCGAGGCGCTCGCGGCGCGGCTGAACGGCATCAGTGTGCGGGGCGCGCATTTCCGCGCGGTGAATTTCGAGCCGACCTTTCAGAAACACGCGCAAATTGCTTGTGGCGGATGCCAGATCCACGTGACCGATCGCGAGGCGTTCGAGCCCGTGAAGGCCGGTGTCGCGGTGATCCGCGAATGCTATGGCTCCGCTCCGGACGCGTTCGCGTGGCGGGATCCGCCTTACGAATACGAGCACGACAAGATGCCGATCGACATTCTGGCGGGCTCGCCCGCCTTGCGTCAACAGATCGAGCAACAAATGTCCCTCGACGAGATCGCCGCGAGCTGGGACCTTGGAGTGGCGGAATTCGCGGCGGTGCGACAGCAATATCTTCTTTATTAACCCGCGCTGCGGTCGTCGTTGTCGCGAGCCGGGCAGTTACTCGAAGTCGAGCTCCCCGAAGCGGTTGGGCTGGTGGAAGTCGAGACGATCGCCGATATCCGACCATGCGACCCAATGCGGATGCGACGAGGCATCGGCGCATTTGTAGAAATTCGCCCGCCAACTCTGCCCGCTCAAATTTCCGAGCGGACCGACGAATACCTCGAAGAGCGGGAGGGGCACGCGAAACGAGATCGTCCAAACGAGAGGGCCGGACAGTTCCTCGGAGAGCGGCCGCGGCAGCGAAGCATGCGCCGCGATGGTGCCGGCACTCTCTTCCGGGACCGGGGTATGGCTCGCGAAGGAGCCATCGGCGCGGCGTGGCTGATCGATGTACCACAGCAGCAAGGTCCCGATCGCGTTCCACTCGAAATTGAAATAGCCGGCGTCGGCACGAGGTTCGACGAAAAACTCGACGCAAGAGTCCTCGTGCGTCGGCGCTTGATAGGCGGTAGATCGCGCGAGCACATAACGGTCCTCCACGCGGAACATGCAAGCGAGAGCGCGGTCGTCGTGGAGGAGCCTCGCCTCGGTTTTCGGCCGATGCTGGCTGCTGCGGGGATAGAAGCGCGCAATCGACAGGGTCTCGGCCGCGGCCCATGCGGGGTCTTCCCAGGCGGCCGCGGTTTCCGGCAAGCTTTCGGCGCGGCGCACCAGGTAGCGCATCTGTGTTTGGCCCGACCCTAGATCAGCGCGGCCGGCTATCGCCTGCCCGCCGTGCAATTTCCCTGCAAAGCTGGTACAGCCTCAAGCCTCAAAGTCGAGCCCACGCCGCGATTAAATCGACCGAGTCTTTCGCATGCACGCCAAATCGGAATTTCTCAGCGAGCTTAAGGCCCGCGGCTACATCCACCAATGTACCGACGAGGCCGGTCTCGACAAGCTCGCACGCAACGAGGTCGTCACGGGCTATATCGGCTTCGATTGCACAGCGCCAAGCCTTCATGTTGGCAATCTGCTCGGCATCATGATGCTTCGGAAGCTGCAGCAGACCGGGCATCGCCCCATCGTCCTGATCGGCGGCGGCACGACCAAGGTGGGCGATCCCTCCGGTAAGGACGAGGCGCGCAAGCTCTTAAGCGACTCCGAGATCGCTGCCAATATTGCCGGCATCGAATCGGTGTTCGCAAAGTTTCTGAGCTTCGGCGACGGCCCGACCGACGCGCAGATGGTCAACAATGCGGACTGGCTGGAAGAGCTGAAATACATCGATTTCCTGCGCGGTTACGGCCGGCTTTTCAGCGTCAATCGAATGCTCGCCTTCGATTCCGTGAAGCTCAGGCTGGAGCGCGAGCAGCCTCTGAGCTTCATCGAATTCAATTACATGGTGCTCCAGGCCTACGACTTCGTGGAGCTCTATCGCCGTTCCGGCTGCCGCTTGCAGATGGGCGGATCGGATCAGTGGGGCAACATCGTCGGCGGCATTGAGCTTGGCCGCCGCACAGAGAGCGTCGAGTTGTTCGGCCTCACCACCGCGCTCCTCACCACCGCGTCCGGGGCCAAGATGGGCAAGACCGCGCAAGGTGCGGTGTGGCTGAACCCCGACATGCTGAGCGCCTATGATTATTGGCAGTTCTGGCGCAACAGCGAGGACGCCGACGTCGAGCGCTTCCTCAAGCTCTTCACCGAGCTGCCCCTCGACGAGATTGCGCGCCTTGCCAAACTGAAAGGCGCGGAACTGAACGAGGCGAAGAAGATCCTCGCGACCGAGGCCACCGCGCTCGCGCATGGACGCGATGCAGCAGACCGCGCCGCGGAGACTGCCCGCACCACGTTCGAGGAGGGTCATATCGCCTCGAGCCTCCCCACCCTGGAGGTGCAACGCGCCGATCTGGAGAAGGGCCTCGGGGTCCTCAACGCAAGCGTGGATGCGGGGTTCGTGCAATCGACCGGGGAAGCGCGGCGTCAGATCAATGGCGGCGGCATCAAGGTGAACGACGATGCCGTCAGCGACGCCAGGCGCCTCCTGACCCTCGCCGACCTCACGCCGGAGGGCGTCATCAAGCTCTCGCTCGGCAAGAAGCGTCACGTCCTAATCCGGCCGGTCTAAGGCGCAAGACGCTCAGCGCGGCGTGTTCTCGAAGCCCGTAGCTGAAGGGGTCTGCTCAGGAATAGCTCCGCCGGAGAACTCGAAGATCTGCCGGAAGATGCCGGGCGTCATGACCGACATCGGATTCACGAGCACGGCGGGATCGTCGAGCTTGCCCTTGATGGCGAAGGTAATGCCGACAATGCCCTCGCCCGGCCGTCCCACCAAGACCTTGCCGAGAATGGGAATGGCGCCGAGCGCCGAGTTCAGGCCGTAGAGCGGCACATAGGTGCCGCCGAGATCCACGGTCTGCGACTTGAAGTCGACCGTGCCGCGCATGGTGGCGCCGAGCGCCGGGCCGTTCATGTAGGCGTCTTTCAAGCGGAACTGGCCACCGCCGACGGAGAACGGCGCGCGCAATTTGTCGAAAGCTATCCGCGACTTGTTGGCCTGCGTCGCCTGCTCGCCCAGGGCCGCGGTGGCATTGGGATCGGAAAGCACATTGCTCACGACGGAATCGCCGAGGACGGTGAAACTTCGCGCCCACAGAATCCCCGTCTTCTCTCCCGGACCGCCGGCATCGAGATTGACCTGCAAGGAGGCCTCGCCGCCCTCGACATTGGGATAGAATCCGACGAGGCGGAACGCCGCGCCGGCGTCGCGCGATTCAGCCGTGATCAGGCGCGACCCTTTATGGTCCTCAATCTTGGCCGCTGCCGGGGCTTTGCCGTTCAGCTCACCGGTGGCATTGAGCGCGACGAGACGGCCTTTGCGCTTCTTCAGCGTCACCACCGCATTGGCGACGGTGGTGTTGTAAGAGCCGACCAACGAATTCACGCGCGCGGTAAGATCGATGTCAAACGGATCCGGCGATTCCACCGCGGTATCCGCAAGTTGGCCTGCGGAGAACAGCGACTGGAAGAATAGCTTGCCGTTATAGCTCGGCCCCTGCGCCGTGATCGCCAAAACCTGATCGTCACGCACGGTCGCGGAGATTTCGATATGGGTCTGAGCATCGAAAGAGAAATCGGAAAAATAAAGGGATTTGAGGTGCTGTTCCGGATCGAGCGCGATCCAACCGTCGATGGTCATCTGGTCGCCGAGCATTCTGAAGTTCTTGAGCTCGGTGGAGCCGTCCTCGGTCTGCGCCACGTCGAACTGCACCGATGCCGCGCGCCCCTTCGCTTTAGTCCAACCCATGCTGCCAAAGATGAGCTCGGCGCTGGTGAGATCGGCCTGCATGCTGATCGTCTGCTCCCCTTGGGCATTGTTGGTCATGGAGAGCGTGGTCGGCAGCGGGCCGCGCACCAGATGGTTGATCTTGATGCCGAGCTTATCGCGCGCGGCCTCGTCGAGGAGCGCCATGACCTTGATGGGAGGCTGCTGTTCTTCTGGCGTGTAGAAGATGCGCTGCCAGGCAAGCTGTGCCGGCACGCCCTTGATGATGATATCGCCCTTGGCCTCCACCGCCTGCTCGGTGATGTTGACGTCGACGGCGCCGCCTTCGACGCTCAATTTTCCCCCGACATTCGAGGCAACGGCATCATCGAGTCGCGCCATGCCGTTCAGCTTGATGTCCTTGAACTCAAGTTCCTTCATCAGTGGCATTTTGAGCGTGAAGTCGCCGTTGGCGGTGCCGCCGAAATCCTCGGGCCGCATCTTCACCGCCGTGATGAAGCCAAGCGGCTCGTGATCGAGAAGCTGGAGGACGGAGGGCGTCGTGCTCCGCGCCTTGAAGGTGATCTCGCCCTGCTGCGGATCCTGGCGGAGTTCGGGGATGAAGAAACGGCCTTCGCTGAGCGCGATCTCCGCGCCGGACGGCAAGCCGATCTTGGCGCTCGGGATATCAACGGCGAACACGGTCCCGGACACGCTAAGCCTGGCCGCCTTCGTCGCCACCGGGGGCATTTTTGGAATGTAGGTGATGTTCATGTCGGCAAGATCGAGCTCGACATTGATGGCGCCGGGAGGCACCTCGCCGCCGCTCTCGATTTGAGCAAGCTCGCCGGGCTGCAACGCGAGACTGAACTTGCCGCCTAAAACCTGACCGCCGCTCACCCGTTCCAGAGCCCACTCCCGAGCGCCGCCCGCGAGAAATTTCGGCCACAGCAACTTCAGCGTATCGAGGGACATCGGGCTGACCGTGCCCGCGAACTTGACCTCCGGCGACCCGGGCGCATCGATCATGCTGCCGGCAAACTCGATGGAAGCCGTGCCGGAGCGAATAATGAACTTCGAGATCGTGACCTGACTGGAGCCCGGGGCGATATTGCCGGCGACCAACCATTCATCCACGCGTATCGTCGCCAGGCCCACCTCCTCAACGCCAAAGACGGCGTCGTCGGCCTTCAGGGCGAAATTCCAGGAGGTCGGCGCACCATTGGCATCACGAACGGGCCGGAATTGGCCGCTGATGGTCGCTTCGCTGTTTCCCCATTTCAGGGTCGAGGGCAGGAGCTCCGCCCTGTCTTCCCCCTTGACAAAGCGCACGCGCAGTTTTCCTTCGTCGATTTGCATCGACCTATCCGGGTCCCAAGGCGTGGTGAGCTGGCCGGGCTTGAGATGGAACTCCGCCTCGCCGGCTATGAAGTCGCCGGAGTGAGACAACTCGACATTCGCCTCGCCGGTGACCGGCATATCCAGCGCCTTGAGCAGGCCGATCGACGGGAACTGTTCGGCGATGCCGGAGGGTACGAGGTCCTCGATGAGCGCGGTGAAACTGAGGCCCTGCCGCTTGCTCAGCTGCTCGGTGCGAAACTCAAGTCCCCATTCCCCCTTGGATGAGGAGAGATTGGCGTGGCCGACAAGAATGCTGCGCCGATTGCGATGATTGAGATCGACGGCGAAATCGGGAACCTGCCATTGGGTCTGCGTGCCGTTCTGGTCGAGGACGACGACCGCATTCTTGACCCCGAAGCGCGTCAGATAGGAGCTGCTGCCGCTGCGGGCGCTCTCGAAGATCTGTGTAATGGTGCCGGTGATATCGAACGGACGCCCGGAGGGAATCATGTCGGGTGGCCGCTCGCCGCGCTTGGCGATGACGGTCTCGGAGGGAGTCCGGCGGATCTCGGTGGAGTTCTGCCCATCAGGCGGAAGGGACCCGCGGATGAGCGCTTCGCTTTCCGAAACGGTCGACTTTGAGAAGCTCAGCGAAAGGCCCTGGTCGGATTCGTAGAACAGCAGCAGCCGGGGCCCAATGAAATCGACGCTGCCCGGGGCGATGCGGCCGGAGAGCACCGCGCTCCCGCTTAAGCCGATGGCGGCGAGCGGTGCCTGCGCAACGGTTGCGCCCTCCTTGTCGATCAGCCTGATGTTGCGGAGCCTAAAAAGAACCCCGGGGCCGTCCGGCGAGCGCTGGAGAATGGCATCGTCGATCCTGACGTGAAGGCCGGTGAGCTCGCCGTTAATGGCGTTCTCGAGGACGGGGACGAGGCTTGGAAACGAGATCGGGCCGCGCGCGAGACGACCATAGCCGCCGACGATTGCGATAAGTCCGACTACCACAATGCCGGCGAAGATCTCGCGACAGACATGGGCGCCGCGCTTGCCCAACTTGCGAAGCTCGACATGGACGGGCTCGGGGACGCTTTTGACGAGCGCACGCCCGCGGACTCCCATTTTGCGGAGCTCGACTTGAACGGGTTCGGGGACCCCCTGCTTGATCAGGGCGCGGCCGCGAGTCGTCAGATCGACGAGAGCTTTTCGGCCTTCCGACAGCTTGTTCAGGGCGCCTGCAATCGGCTCAGTCATCCGTCGAGAGCCCCCGCGCGCCATGTCGGCGCCGTGTCTCACCGCCACCCAGCTTTTGCGTGTCGGAACGAAGGTGAGCGGCGTCGCTAACCGGGCCTACGCGACGACTCGATCCGCTCATGGCCGTTGTCGGATTCCCCACGGCAAGGCCCCTCACCCCACGATGAGCCTCACTACCACGCCGCACCGGGCTAGGGTAAGGGCTTGATCTATAAGAGGCAGTAAAATCGGCTAAAGGAAGGCGCCGCCCCGTGGGCGTGCGGTTGCCCAAAACAACGGCACTCGCTCCGCTGCGGCGCAGATCATTGCAGCAATAGGCAAGAAGGTCATGACAACAAGCCGCTAAGGCGATATTCTGCGCGGCGGCCTGGGGCGCTGGCGTTTGCTCTTTCGATCAAATCACTGCGGCAAGGCCTTCAGAAGGCAACTGGTCAGAAGGCAGGGCCGAGCGCCACGGCTTTTTCCGGCGCTGAGCCCATCGTATTTCCTTCGGGAGGAGTTCGCATGTTCACCAAAAAGCCGGAGCAACCGGGCGGCAGTTCTCTAGGGCGTATGGGCGAAGGCAGGCTGGGCGAGCGGCCGGGCGGCGAAAGCGCCTCGCCTCTCACCGAGCGGTCGGCCACGGGCTATGTCAAGACGCCGACCGCAAGCCCAAGCAAATCCGTACCGTCCATCATCGGCGAGGACCTGACGGTCACCGGCAACGTCACCTGCAAGGGCGAGATCCAGGTCGATGGCGAGATCCAGGGCGACGTCCATTGCGGTTCGCTCCTGCTGGGTGAAACCTCCAAAGTCACCGGCGGCGTGATCGCCGAGGATGTCGTGGTGCGCGGACGCGTCACCGGTTCCATTAGGGGTCTCCGCGTGACGCTCCAGGCCCAATCCCACGTCGAAGGCGACATCTACCATCAGAGTCTCGCGATCGAACAAGGGGCCTATTTCGAGGGCAAGTCACGCCGCTCCGACGACCCTATGTCGGGAGCGGGCACGGGCGCCAGCGACAAGCCCGCCGCTGTCCCGGATCGCGGCCATCGCAGCGAGAGACCCGGTAGCTTCGAGCAGCGGACCGAACGCAGCGCCGACGCCGAGGCGAAGCCTTCGTCAGGGGACACCACGAAGTCGTCCACCGCCGCCGAGTAGTCCCTGCAACACTGCGATTCGCCGGGGCACGCCATCGGCATGCCCCGAGCAGGGCGACTCCGCGGAGCGATCCGCGGCGCGCTAGGACGCTGCCTGGATACGCTCGGCGAGCGCGGCCTCAATGAACTGATCGATGTCGCCATCCAGCACGGCCGGCGGGTTGGTGCTTTCCACACCGGTGCGCAGATCCTTCACAAGCTGATAGGGCTGCAACACATAAGACCGGATCTGATGGCCCCAACAAATGTCCGATTTCGACTGCGCGGCCGCGTGTGCGGCATCCTCGCGGCGCTTTAGCTCAGCCTCGTAGAGGCGCGCGCGCAGCATTCCCCAGGCCGTGGCGCGGTTCTTATGCTGCGAGCGCTCGTTCTGACACTGGACGACGATGCCCGTCGGAATATGCGTCATGCGGACCGCGCTGTCGGTCGTGTTGACGTGCTGTCCTCCCGCACCGCTGGCGCGATACGTATCGATGCGGACGTCCTTGTCCTTGATGTCGATGGAGATCGCATCGTCGACGACGGGATAAACTGAGACCGACGCGAAACTCGTATGCCGGCGCGCATTGGAATCGAACGGCGAGATGCGTACGAGACGATGCACGCCCGATTCCGTCTTCAGCCAGCCATAGGCATTCAGCCCCTTCACCAGGATCGTCGCCGACTTGACGCCGGCTTCCTCGCCGGGATGCTCGCCGATAATTTCGACCTTGTAGTCGCGACCCTCCGCCCAGCGCAGATACATGCGCTCGAGCATCCGCGCCCAATCCTGGCTTTCGGTGCCGCCCGCACCGGCATGGACCTCGACATAGGCGTCGTTGGCATCGGCCTCGCCCGAGAGGAGCGCCTCGACCTCACGGGTGTGGGCTTCCTGCCGGAGCCGCTTCAATGCCTTTTCCGCCTCGGCGACGACGCTGTCGTCGTCCTCCTCCTCGGCCAAGGACACGAGTTCGACATTGTCCTCAAGCTCCTTGGTCAGGCGCGAGAATGCGGAAAGGCTCGCTTCGAGCTGCTGGCGTTCGCGCATGAGGCCTTGCGCGCGGCTGGAGTTGTCCCAGAAATTGGGAGCTTCGGCTTCGCGGTCTAGCCGTTCCAGCCTGTCCTTGGCTTGGTCTGGGTCAAAGATGCCTCCGCAGCAAGGTCAGGGACTGCTTGATTTCATCGACGATCGATTCGATTTCAGCGCGCATCATATCCTCTAGACATAGCAGAGCAGGTCCGAGAGGACCCGCTGTCGTCGGTTCGGCCAGATGGAAATTTAGTAGAGGCCGCCGGTGCCCGATGTCAAAGCGCGATCATCGTCGGGCGGCACGGGATAGCCGGGCTGCTGCGCGGGCGGCATCGGATATCCCGGCGGCGGTCCAGACATCGGTCCAGACATCGGTCCAGGTCCAGGCGCCGCGCCTGGGGGCGGTCCAAATCCATCGGGGGGAGGCTGTTGCTCGTAGCCGTCGGCCGCCATCGCCGCGCCCTCTTCACCCGACATGCCCTCAGCCTCGGCGGGGGGCGAACCGTACGGCTCCTGGCCAGGCTTGAAGGCCTCCATGATGGCCGTCTTGTCGCCGGGACTGGCGGGCAAGCCGGTCTTGTGATTGACGCGGATCAGCTTGATGCCGGGCGGCGCACGGAACGGCACCGGCGGCACCTCGACCAGAGCCGTCTGCACGAAGTCTCGGAACACAGGGGCTGCAACGTTGCCGCCGGTTTCGCCGTGACCCATGGGACTTGGATTGTCGAAGCCGATATAAACGCCGACCACGAGGTCCGGCGTGAAACCGATGAACCAGGCGTCTTTCTCGTCATTGGTGGTGCCGGTCTTGCCGGCGATCGGCCGGTTCAGAACCTTGAGCTTTTGCGCGGTGCCACGCTGCACGACCCCTTCCATGATCTCCGTGATCTGAAATGCGGTCATGGGATCCAGAACCTGCTTGCGATCCTCGGCAAGCTCGGGTTCGGCTTGGCCCTTCCACTCGCGTGCATCGCAGCCTTGGCAGTCGCGATTGTCGTGGCGCCAGATGGTTCTGCCGTAACGATCCTGAACGCGATCGATCAGTGTCGCCTGCACCTGCTTGCCGCCATTGGCGACCATCGAATAGCCGGTCACCATGCGCATCAGCGTGGTCTCGCCGGCGCCGAGGGCCATGGAGAGCGCCGGCATCAGATTGTCGTAGACGCCAAAGCGCCGCGCATATTCGCCGATGATCGGCATGCCCATGTCGCGGGCGAGCCGGACCGTCATGAGGTTGCGCGACTTCTCAATGCCGAAGCGCAAGGTGGACGGTCCCGCGGCAGAGCCGGCATCGTAGTTTTTCGGGCACCATTGCGGCATGCCTGCCCCCTGATCGAGGCAAATCCGGCCGTCAACGATGATGCTGGACGGGGTGTAGCCGTTATCGAGGGCGGTTGCGTAGATCAGCGGCTTGAAGGAAGAGCCCGGCTGCCGGCGCGCCTGCGTGGCACGGTCGAACTGACTTTCCGCGAAGCTGAAGCCGCCTGCAATGGCGAGAATGCGCCCGGTGTGAGGATCCATCGCCACGAGGCCGCCGCTGATCTTCGGCACCTGCTGGAGCGACCATTGACCCTTGACGTTTTCGGGGTCGCCGGCTTTGCCGTCCTTGTCTTCCGTCGGCGCGCGCGGCGACACGTAAATCACGTCGCCCGGCTTCAGCACTTGAGTCATGGAGGTCGGGTTGCCGCCGAGACCGCGCTCAAGCTTGGGCCGCGCCCATTTGACGTCTTCGAAGGGGATCACACCCTGCTCGCGGTCGGCGATCAGCGCACCGGAGACGGTGCGGCCGGGGCGCAGGCCGACGACCGCCTTGTCCTTGGACACATCGAGAACCACGGCAAGACGCCAAGGATCGATGTCGGACCAGACCGGCATGGCGCCGAGCGTTTTGCCCCAGTCGCCGGCCAGCTCCATCTTCTTGAGCGGCCCGCGCCAGCCGCCGCGACGATGATCGTAGGCGACGAGACCGTCGACCAAGGCCTTGCGGGCGACGCGCTGCAGTTGCGGGTCGAGCGTGGTGCGCACGGAAAGACCGCCGCCATAGAGCTTGTCTTCGCCGAACACGTCGAGAATTTCCCGGCGCACCTCTTCGGCGAAGTATTCCGACGCAAAGATCTTCGGACCGAAGGTTCGCGCTTGAACGCCGAGCGGCTGGGCCTTGGCAGTTTCGCCGTCCTCATGGGACACGAAGCCGTTCTCGACCATGCGGTCGATCACCCAGTTGCGGCGGGCAATCGCGCGCTCTGGATACTTGAAGGGATTATAGTTGCTCGGCGCCTTCGGCAGCGTCGCGAGATAAGCGACATCGGCAATCGTCAGCTCGTTGAGCGCCTTGTCCCAATAGGTCTGCGCCGCCGCGGCGACGCCGTAGGCGCCAGCACCGAGATAGATCTCGTTCAGATAGAGCTCGAAGATCTGCTCCTTCGTGAAAGCGCGCTCGATTCTGATCGCGAGAATCGCCTCCTTCAGCTTGCGCTCGATGGTGACGTCGCTCGTGAGCAGGAAGTTCTTGGCGACCTGCTGCGTAATGGTCGAAGCGCCGACGACGCGCCGCCCGGCCTGCACATTGTTCAGGTTGGTGACGAGCGCACGCATGATGCCCTGAATGTCGAGGCCGCCATGCTGATAGAAATTCTTGTCCTCCGCCGAGATGAAGGCCTGGAGCAAACGCTCGGGCACGGCGGTGAAGGGCACATAGATGCGCCGCTCGCGCGCAAACTCGGCGATGAGGTTGCCGTCATTGGCGTGGATCCGGGTCATCACCGGCGGCTCGTACTTGGCGAGCACTTCGTAATCCGGCAGCTCCTTGGAAACCTTCCAGAGGAAGAACGCCGCTGCGCCCCCCACGGCGACGAAGACGATCATGCCGGCGGCAAACATGAAACCGAAGAAGCGCAGCAAGAAGCCGCCGCGACGTCGGCGCCCTCGCTGTTCCGGCGGCCTGATCGGAGCCGTAATATCCATGCTATTTCCCGTCCCGTGCCCGGTTTTGAGCGCGAAAACCCGCCCGGGGCCACCCTAGCCAAGATTATGGCAATAACAAGCTGGCGTCCCGCAAATTCTCAGGCTGCGCCTGGAAATTACGCCGCACGGAGGCCGCGTCGCCTCAATAGGGGATGCGGGCAAGCCGCTTGGCGAAATAGGTATCGATCGCAGCGACGATCGCGTCGGCGGTGCTGTTCTGCCACGCGTCCGAGGTCAGGCGTTTCTCGTCATCGGCATTGCTGAGAAAGCCGAGCTCCAGCAGCACAGACGGCACGTCGGGGGCTTTCAAGACGCGGAAGCCCGCCGACTTCATCGCCTTGGAGTGCAGACCCGCTCTGCCTTCGTGCAGCTCCCCCACCATCGAGCGGGCGAACACCACCGAGCGGTTCTGCGTCTCGCGGCGGGCGAGGTCGAGAAGAATGTTGGCTACCACTTCGTCGGACTCGTCCTGGAGCTCGACGCCGGCGATGGCGTCGGAGAAATTTTCCTTCGCCGCGAGTTCCTTCGCCTCGTCGTCGGAGGCCTGCTCCGACAGCGTGTAAAGCGTGGCGCCGCGGGCGAGGTCTGGATGCTTCGGCACCGAATCGGCGTGGATCGAGAGGAACAGTCCCGCCGCTTTCGCTTGCGCGAACGCCACGCGCTCGCGCAGCGGCAAGAACGTGTCGTCCTCGCGCGTGAGGAAAATCTCGTAACGGCCCACCGCATCGAGCTTCGCCTTGAGAATCTTGGCGAAGGTCAGCACCACCTCCTTCTCGGTGATCCCGCTTTCGCCGCGGGTGCCGGGATCGACGCCGCCATGACCCGGATCCAACACCACCACAGGCTTTCCCCTCGAGGGCTGGACTTGCGGCTCGGGCGGCCGAATGTCGGCGACGCTCGCGGCGGTCTTGGCGCGCGATTCGGCGAGCTTGGCCGTGAAGGTCGCCGCGTCGGTCGGGACGAGATCGATGACGAGGCGCGCCGGCTGGTTGTCGCTCGGATCGAGCACGAAGGCTTTATCGATGAGGAAGGGCCCGCCGATATCAAGAACGATGCGCGACTTGCCGGGCGCGAACAGCCCGAAGCGGTAGGCGGTGACGAGGCCCCTTTGCTCCTTGCCGATACCGTCGGGCATCTGGAAGCTCACATCCGGCACATCAATGATGACGCGATAGGGATCGCCGAGGGCGAACGCGTGAACTTCCACCTTCTTGGAAAGGTCGGCGATGAAACGCGTGCGCTCGCGGTCGCCTGCCAAGCGGGCATCCTTGGCGATCATCGGTTTGGAGTCGGCAAAAACTTGTCCCGCCTCCCCTAGGCCGACCATCAGCGTCAGGAGAAAAGCGCATATCCGCCAAATATTTCGCAAGCCATGCTCGCGGCGCATCGTGTCCAGCCTAACCAATCTTGTGCGCTCAATTTTATGCTTCCGACTGAGCACCCACTCTGGTGCAAAATCGGCCCATCCTAAGCAAATCTTAGCCGCAGCGTGGTTAAGGCAAGCTTGTGACGCTTTTGGGGGCACCCACCCAACGCTTGCCAAATCTCCCGCCAACCCCGTATGAAGGAGAGGCCCTCATTCGGGAGCCGGAGCCTTGGACGCCAAACTGGCGATACGGGCGAGTTCTTTCGGGCGTTTGGTCCCTGCGAACGGACCTTGACGCGGAAAAGCAGTGGTCGTGCCTATACGACCGCCGGTTGAAAAGCTTCTCAAACCGCGGCTTAAGCCCGGTAGCGAGGACTGCGATGCAGACTCAACGGATAGGGACTAACCTCGGAAAGTTGGAAACATTTTCCGGGACGCTGACGGTATGCCAGGCGGTTGCAACCGCTTCTGGCAGAAGCGGCGATTGTCCCGCCATGCCTCATCGCAGCGAATCATGGTCTATTGGTCATTGGCGCGCGCAGGCTGTCGGCTCAAGCACGGTCCGGTGGATATTTGCCCCGGCCTCCCCGACCCGCGTGCGGGAGAATAATTCACATGACAAGCAAAATGCTAATCGATGCGGCGCACCCGGAGGAAACCCGGGTCGTCGTCGTGAAAGGCAATCGCGTCGAGGAGTTTGACTACGAGTCAGCGAGTAAAAAGCAACTCCGCGGCAATATTTATCTTGCGAAAGTCATCCGGGTCGAGCCGTCGCTGCAAGCGGCGTTCGTCGATTACGGTGGGAATCGGCACGGATTCTTAGCTTTCACCGAAATTCACCCCGACTACTATCAGATTCCGGTCGCCGACCGCCAAGCGCTACTTGACGAGGAGGCCGAGGAGCAAAGCCGCGCCAGCGCTGCCGAGGCTGCCGAGGACGACGAGGCCGCCGCGGGCCGTGGACGCCGTAATGGTGGCCGCGGCAGAGGCCGTGGCCGTGGCCGCCCCGACACGCGACACCCTAAAGAGGGCGAGCGCGGAGCCACCGCCGGCAGCGCCGAAACCACCGAGGCGACGGAGCACGGCGCTTCCGAGAAGGAAGCCCCGTCCCAGAAGCCCACGACGGTCGTGCTGGAAGGGAGCGATCTCGTCCATGAGGTCTCGGAGCCTGCGGAACGCCCGGCCGACGAGGATGCGAACGAGCATCCCCCCGAGCAAGAACGGTCATCGGTCGAGCAGATCGAGGATGACGAGAGCGAGGATGACGAGGAAGGATCCGATCCGTCCGTCGGTCAGCGCGTCGAACTCACCGAAGAAACCAATGGTGCGGCGCCCGAGCGGGTCGAATCGGTCGGCTCGGAAGATGCGCTTGAGGAAGTGCCCGAGCGCGCACGGCGCCGCCGCGGCCGTCCCTACAAAATTCAGGAAGTGATCCGCCGGCGGCAGATCATTCTCGTGCAGGTCGTGAAGGAAGAACGCGGCAATAAGGGCGCCGCCCTCACCACGTATCTTTCGCTCGCCGGCCGTTACACCGTGCTGATGCCGAACACCGCGCGTGGCGGCGGCATTTCCCGCAAAATCACCAATCCCACTGACCGCAAGCGCTTGCGCGAGATCGCGGGCGAGCTCGAAGTGCCGGAAGGCATGGGGCTCATCATCCGCACGGCGGGCGCGCAACGCACCAAGACGGAGATCAAGCGCGACTACGATTATCTCCTTCGGCTGTGGGAAACCGTGCGCGACCTCACCCTCAAGTCGACTGCCCCTGCCCTCGTCTATGAAGAGGGCAATCTCATCAAGCGTTCGATCCGCGACCTCTACAACAAGGACATCGACGAAGTTCTCGTCGCGGGGGACGACGCGTATCGTGAGGCGAAGGACTTCATGCGCATGCTCATGCCGAGCCATGCCAAGAACGTGAAGCCGTATAAAGACCCCGAGCCGGTATTCATCCGCTTCCCTGTGGAGCGCCAGCTCGCTGCGATGTTCTCGCCGCAAGTGGTCCTTAAATCCGGGGGCTATATCGTCATCAACCAGACCGAGGCGCTTGTCTCGATCGACGTCAACTCCGGCAAGGCCACGCGCGAGCACAATATCGAGGATACTGCGCTCAAGACCAATCTCGAAGCCTCAGAAGAAATCGCCAGGCAGCTGCGCTTGCGCGATCTCGCCGGCCTCATCGTCATCGACTTCATCGATATGGACGAGCGCCGCAACAACCGGCTGGTCGAGCGGCGGCTCAAGGAATCGCTGCGCCACGATCGTGCCCGCATTCAGGTCGGCCGCATCAGTCATTTCGGCTTGATGGAAATGTCGCGGCAGCGTCTGCGCCCGGGCATGCTCGAGGGCTCAACGAGCCCGTGCCTAATGTGCCAGGGTACCGGCATCGTACGCTCGGTGGAATCCGTCGCGCTCGACGTCCTGCGCTCGCTCGAGGACCGGCTCATCACCGACGGCGTGGTGCCGCTGGTGGCCACCACGGCGGTCGATGTCGCGCTCTATATTCTCAATCAGAAGCGCGCGCATCTGAAGGATACCGAGGCGCGCTATAGGGTGCCGATCACGGTTACCGCAGACTCCACCATGCATATCTCGCAATTCGTGATCGAGCGCGGCGCGGAGGGCGTGCACGCTCACGGCGATCACGCCGTGGTGCATATGGATTGGGCGCACCATGAACCTAGCGCCGAAGCCCCTGCCCCCGCCGCGACCGCGACCGCGACGACCGCAACGGAGTCGGAGAGCGAGCAGGCGCAACGGCGCGGGCGGCGGCGCAAGCGGAAGCGCCGCGTTCCGGGCGAGGAGCAGGATACCCGTTCCAAAACCGCCACGAACGGTGCCGAAGCGTTGGAGCAGGAAGCGGACGAAGAAGACAACGACGACGAGCAAGCGGTCGAGGTTTCGGCCGAAGCGAGCGTCAATCCCGGAGAAGACGGCGCCAGCGCCCGCAAGCCGCGACGCAGAGGCCGGCGCGGTGGAAGGCGCCGGTCCGGTCAGCGACCGCCTCGTCCCGAAGCCGAAGCCGGAAGCGAAGGCGGTAGTGAGGCTTCCGACCGCGAAGACCTGGGCGGAGCCGCCTCCAACGCCGCAGAAGAGGCGCCCCCGCGCGAAGAGAGCGAGCGCCGCGTCGAGCCGAATGGGTCGGGCCGTGAGCAGACAGCGCAGGACAGTGATGAGGGCGAGCCTCGACAACAGCGGCAAGGCGAACCGCAACCTCTCTACGACAGCGTAACGCAAGACCGCGAGGAGGCTCCGCGCCCGGAAACTGCCGTGCAGGCCGAGAGCGGGGATGAGTCAGAACCTCGCCGCCGCGGCTGGTGGCGGCGCTAGGCGCTATCTCATCCTGAGCCACGTGCGCACGCGCGTTACAGCTTCACGCATCGCGTCGTGCGGTCCTGCATAAGACAGCCTTACGAAACGCTTGCCACGCTCGGGGTCGAAATCGATCCCGGGCGTGATTGCGACACCGATCTCTTGCAGCATCGCCCGGGCGAACGCCGCGCTGTCGTCGGTCCAGTGGCTGAAATCGGCATAGAGATAGAAGGCTCCGTCGGCCGGCAATATGTCGCGAAACCCCGCGCGCGGCATCTCATCCAGCAATAGGCTTCGATTCCGCGCGTAGACCGCCTTCACCTCTTCAAGCTCCTCGATGGCATCGAATGCGCCAAGCGCGGCGTGCTGAGAAATCGCAGTCGGCTAAATGTAAAGGTTCTGCGTCAGCCTCTCGATGGGCCGCACCAAATCTTGCGGCACGACGAGCCAGCCGATGCGCCAGCCGGTCATGCTGAAATATTTCGAAAGCTGTTGACGACGATGGCCTTGTCCCAATGCGCAAGCGCCGTCTCCGCGGGCGCGTCATATTCGAGGGCGTGCGTGATAGATCTCATCGGAAATCAGCCAGAGCCCGTGCTTTCGGCATGCTTGGGCGAGTTCAGCGAGCCGCCCGCCGACCGTCATCGTGCCGGTGGGGTTGTTGGGGCTTGCTACCAGCAGGCCGACCGCGTTCTCGCTGGCCAGACGCTCGACGTCGCGCGCCGTCGGCATCCAGCGGCCTTCCGGCGCAGTCTCGATCAGGAGTGGCCGGCAGCCGAGCGTCTTCAGAATTTGCCGGTAGCAGGGATAGCCGGGCGACGGCAGCCCGAGCGCGTCGCCTGGGTCGAGCAGGGTGAGAAAGGCGAGCACGAAGCGGCGGCGGAGGAGCCGGCTGTCACCACCACGCGCTCGGGCGACACGCTCGAGCCGTAGCGCTCGCGGATATGCAGCGCGATGCGCTCGCGCAATTCCGGTAGGCCCAAGGCTTCGGTATAGCCGAGACGATCCTCAGCAAGCGCGGCTGCCGCCCTTTCGCGCGCGGCGCGGGGCGCCGGCGTCCCCGGCTGACCGACTTCCATGTGGATGATGTCCTCGCCCGCGCTTTGACGCGCGTTCGCCTCCGCCATGACGTCCATGACGATGAAGGGGTCAATGCGGCTGCGGCTGGCGAGCCGGAGATTGCGTGTGCCGCGCGGGTGTCCCTTGGATGCCTCGTTCACGTCGACGCTCGCGCTTTGTTGAAGGGCCTCAAGGTTCGCTGTCACGTTGTCGCCGTATTCGAAAGTCAGTCAGGCAAATCTGGGCAATGGCAAGGCTGAAGGACCCGCCCTCGCCTTCGGCGCCCGTCGTTCAGGCGCAAGCCCTTTGCCTGGCATACGCAAGGCACTACGATCAGACCCATCATGCCTCTCCTGACCGAGCCCCGAAATCGTCGAGCATCGCGGCTGCTGCGCGCCCCATTCGTCGGTGCACTCGCCTTTGCCGTGGCCTTCTCGACATCAGCCAATGCCGGAGGGGGGCTGATCCGGGACGCCGAAACTGAGAACCTGCTCAGGGATTACGCCAAGCCGATTTTCACCGTGGCCGGCCTCGGCTCCCAGGGCATCAAGATCCATATCGTCAACGACCGCAACTTCAACGCCTTCGTCGTCGACGGGCATAACATGTTCATCCATGCCGGCGCGCTGATGAACGCCGAGACGCCCAATCAGATGATCGGCGTCATCGCCCATGAGAGCGGGCATATCACCGGCGGCCATCTGGCGCGCTTGCGCAGTCAGGTGTCACGGGCGAGATCGGCGGCGCTGATGCTGCAACTGCTCGGCCTTGCCGCAATGGCGGGTGGAGCGATCGCGGGTGCGCCAGGCATCGGGCAGGCCGGCATGGGCGCGGCTTTCGGTGGCACCGACGCCGCCATGCGCAGCGTGCTCGCTTATCGTCAGAACGAAGAGTCCTCGGCCGACCAGGCCGCCATGACGTTTCTCAACGGAACGAAGCAGTCCGGGCGCGGCATGCTCGAGACCTTCGAGTTCATGGGCTCGAAGCTATACGGCGTGGAAGGGATCAATCCCTATCTGCAAAGCCATCCCATGCCACAGCAGCGCATCTTGCAACTACGCGAGCTCGTGCATGCAAGCCCCTATTTCGACAACACCGACCCGCCGGACCTCAAGTTCCGCCATGACCTCGTGAAGGCAAAACTGTTCGGCTTTCTCGACAAGCCGCAGATCGTTTTCAATCGCTACCCGAAATCAAACCAAACGCTGCCCGCGCTCTATGCGCGCGCGATCGCGACCTATCGCGACGCCGGGGTTCAGGTCGCCATGCCCCAGCTCGACGCGCTCATCGCCGCCAAGCCGGACTGGCCGTATTTCTACGAGATCAAAGGGCAGTTCTTGTTCGAAAGCGGCGATCCCGCCTCCGCGATCCCCCCCTTGCGGGAGGCCGTGAGGCTGGCGCCGACCGATCCGCCCATCCGCATCATGCTTGCGCAAGCTTTGCTGGGGACCTCGAACCAGGCGACCCTGGACGAGGCGATCACCAATCTCCGCACTGGACTTGCCCAGGAGGACAGCTCCTCAATGGCCTACCGGCAGCTCGCCGTCGCCTATGCGCGCAAGGCCGACACGGTGAAGGCGTCCGGCGCCAAGCGGCAATTCATGGCACAGGCCGAGCTTGCGTCCGCCGAGGCCTATTTCTATGAAGGGCAACTCAAACTTGCCAAGCAGCAGGCAAAGCGAGCCAAAGCGGGCCTCATCGACGGCACGCCCAATTGGCTCAGGGCCGACGACATTCTCGCCTTCGAAGTGCCAAGAACCAACTGAGAGCCGACACCCCCCTCTTCCAACCGTGGAGACCTCACGCATGAACCCTAGGACAGGCCTCACCACCGCCTTGGTGGCCGCCGTCGTCGCCGCTCTCGTCACGGTGGCCGGCCTCGCAATTGCTGGGCGGTTTGCCCCTGGCCACGGCGGCTCATCGGGAGGGGCGGTCGACCAGGCGAGCATCGATCAAGCGGTGGCGAACTATCTGTCCAAGGCTCCCGCGGGCGCATCGCCGGGGGCCAGTGTGGACGAGAAAAAGGTTGAAGAGATCGTCCGCGGCTACCTCACCAAGAACCCCGAAATTCTCGTCGCCATGACCACCGAGCTCGACCGGCGGCAACAGACCGAGCTTGAGTCCAAGCAGCGCAAGACCATCAGCGACAATGCCGAGGCGCTGTTCCGCTCGCCGAATTCTCATGTGACCGGCAATCCCAACGGCGACGTCACCGTGGTCGAGTTCTTCGACTATAATTGCGGCTTCTGCCGCCGCGCGCTGCCCGATCTCGTCAAGCTTATCGAGAACGACGGCAAGGTGCGCGTGGTCCTGAAGGAACTCCCGATCTTCGGCGAGGATTCTGAGGCCGCGGCCAAGGCGGCGCTGGCGGCCGACAAGCAGGGCAAATATTTCGAGATGCATCAGAAGCTTTTCAACGAACCGGGCAAGGCCGACAAGGCAAAGGCGTTGCGTGTTGCCGGCGAGCTTGGTCTCGACGTCACGCAGCTCGAGAAAGACATGGCGGGTCCCGAGGTGCAGAAGGCGCTAGATGAGGCGCGTGAGCTCGCGCAGAAGCTTGAACTCCAGGGCACGCCCTTCTACCTCATCGGCGACCGCACCATTCCGGGGGCGCCTGAAGATCTTCAGGACCAGCTGGCGGCGAAGGTGAAAGAGGTGCGCGAAAAGGGATGCGAGACCTCCTGCTGAGGCAGTCGCCCGAGGGGTAGCGAGAGCAGCACACTTTTGCGGAACGGCGGAAAAGCTGATAAAGGGGCCGCAGCGCTTGCTTCGGCCGTCTTTTCCGCGCGCGGCTAGCCATCCTCACCGCATTCGCCATGACCAAACCGATTTACGTCCTGAACGGTCCCAATCTCAACCTGCTCGGGTCGCGTGAGCCGGACGTGTACGGCAAGGAGACCTTGGAGGATATCCGGGCCCTGTGCGAGCGGAAGGCTGCGGCTTTGGGGTTATCCGTCGATTTCCGCCAAAGTAACCACGAGGGCGAGTTGGTAGCCTGGATCCAGGAGGCTAGGCTTGACGCAGACGGGATGATCGTGAATGCCGGAGCCCTGACCCATACGTCCATCGCCATGCTCGACGCATTGCTCGCCTGCCCCGTTCCATCGGTCGAGGTGCATTTGACGAACATTTTCAAGCGCGAGCCGTTTCGCCATCAGTCCTACATCTCCAAGGGGGTGAAGGGGATGATTTGCGGCTTCGGCAGCCTGAGCTATGAGCTTGCCATCGAGGCGCTTGCCGCCACGATCGATGCAAGCAAATCCGGCTGACGGCGAAAGGGGACGCCGCCGATGAGCAGAAAGGACAGCAGCTTCGACAAGGACCTCGTCCGCGAGCTTGCCGCGCTGCTCGACGAGACGGGCCTGACCGAGATCGAGATCGAGCAGGACGGTCACCGCGTGCGCGTCGCCCGTGGCGCCCCGGTCGTTTCGGCCTATCTGCCCGATGTCGGCGGGAGTGACTTGCGCGAAGGCGGACCGCGCCTCACCCGCAACGACGAAATCGTGGTGCATCCCGGCACCGTCACCTCGCCGATGGTCGGCACGGCGTACCGTTCGCCGGAGCCTGGCGCGCCGCCTTTCGTTGAGATCGGCTCGCGCGTGACGGTCGGGCAGACGCTCGTCATCATCGAGGCCATGAAGACCATGAACCAGATCCCCTCGCCGTTCGCCGGAACCGTCGTCGCCATTCTGGTCGAGGACAGTCAGCCCGTCGAATATGGCGAGCCGCTTGTTGTGATCGAGCAAGGGTAGATGCGTCCGAGGCGATGTTCGACAAAGTCCTGATCGCCAATCGCGGAGAAATCGCACTCCGCATCCAGCGCGCTTGCAAGGAGCTCGGTGTTGCGACCGTCGCGGTGCACTCAACCGCCGATGCCGACGCCATGCATGTGCGCCTCGCGGACGAGAGCGTGTGCATCGGCGCCGCCCCCGCCAAGGACAGCTACCTCAACATTCCGCAGATCGTCGCCGCGTGTGAGATCACCGGCGCCGACGCCGTACATCCGGGCTACGGGTTTCTCGCCGAGAATGCCCGCTTCGCGGAGATCCTCGAAGAACACGACATCACCTTCATCGGCCCGAGCGCCGAGCATGTGCGCCTGATGGGCAACAAGATCGAGGCCAAGGACACCGCACGCAAGCTCGGCATTCCGGTCGTGCCAGGCTCCGACGGCCCCGTCACCGACCTGAAGCAGGCGAAGAGGCTCGCCCGCGAAATCGGCTATCCGGTCCTGGTCAAGGCGGCGGCAGGCGGCGGCGGTCGCGGCATGAAGGTGGCACCCACCGAGACGGAGCTTGAAGTCGCGATCTCCACGGCGCGGTCGGAGTCAAAAGCCGCGTTCGGCGACGACACGCTCTATCTCGAGAAATATCTGATGAAGCCGCGCCACATCGAGGTGCAGGTGCTCGCCGACGGCCTGGGCAACGCCATCCATCTCGGGGAGCGCGACTGCTCCTTGCAGCGCCGACATCAGAAGCTCTGGGAAGAGGCACCCTCGCCCGCCCTCAATCAAAGCGAGCGCGAGACTATCGGCGCGACGGTCGCCAAGGCCATGCAGGATCTGCGCTATCGGGGCGTTGGCACCGTGGAATTCCTCTACGAGGGCGGCGAGTTCTTCTTCATCGAGATGAATACGCGCCTGCAAGTCGAGCACACCGTCACCGAGATGATCACGGGGCTGGATCTCGTCATCGAGCAGATCCGCATTGCTGCCGGTGCGCCGCTCTCGCTGCGGCAAGAGGACATCCGCTTCAACGGTCACGCCATCGAGTGCCGCATCAACGCTGAGAACGCGCGCACCTTCCGGCCGTCGCCCGGCACCATCACGCATTTTCACACTCCGGGCGGTCTCGGGGTTAGGGTCGATTCCGGCGCTTACGCGGGCTACACCATTCCCCCTTACTATGACAGCCTGATCGCGAAGCTGATCGTGCATGCGAGGACGCGGAACGAGTGTCTGATGCGGCTGAAGCGTGCGCTCGGAGAATTCGTGGTGGACGGCGTGGAGACAACCATTCCGCTCTTTATCTCGCTCATCGGCGAGCCCGATATCGTCGACGGCAACTATGATATTCATTGGCTGGAGAAACATCTCGCGGAGGGTTGAGCGCGCCCTTGAGCAAGACCATGACCTCCATCGACGACGTCATCATTGAGATCACACCGCAGGTCCTGCTGAAGGCGTATGCCTGCGGCATCTTCCCCATGGCCGAGAGCGCGGAAGACAACGCGCTGTACTGGATCGAGCCGGAACGGCGCGGGATCCTGCCGCTGGACCGCCTGCATGTGCCGCGGCGGCTCGCCCGCACCATCCGCCAGAACGAGTTCGACGTTCGGGTCGACAACGATTTCGATGCGGTGATCGAGGCGTGCGCGGCGCCGCGCTCAGGACGGCGCAGCACGTGGATCAACGGCCGCATCCGCAATCTCTACCGCGATCTGTTCGCGCTGGGACATTGCCACACGGTTGAGGTTTGGCAGGACGACGAGTTGGTCGGCGGGCTTTACGGCGTCCATCTCGGCCGGGCATTTTTCGGCGAGAGCATGTTTTCGCGCGTCCGCGACGCAAGCAAGATCGCGCTAGTCTATCTCGTTGCGCGCCTCAAATTTGGAGGCTTCTGCCTGCTCGACACTCAGTTCCTGACAACGCATCTCGAACGGTTCGGCACCGTCGAGGTGAGCCGGACCGAGTTTCAGCGATTATTGGAACGGGCGTTGGGAAGCGGCGGGGGCGGTTCCATCGGCGCATCTTCGAGCGGCGCAGCCTCTGCTGGAGGCGCTGGAGGCGCTTCGCCGGCGGAAGGCGCATTCTCCGCATTGCCTGCCGGATTGACGGGAGCCGAGGTCTTGCAGCTTGTGAGCCAGACATCGAAGACTGGGTGCTCCACGGCGTGAAGCCCGGGGCTTTCCGCGAACATCCAGCCCGTAAAGATGCGCTGCACCTCGCCCGTCAGCTTCACCTCGTCGACCTCGACAAACCCTGTCGTTTTCGGCGCTTCTGTCGGCGGGCGGCTATTGCAGACCCGTGGCGTTACCTTCAGCGCCCCGAACTCGACGGTCTGATCGATCGGAACCTCGAGATGTGAAATGCGCCCCGTCACCTTGTCGAGGGCGGCAAAGACCGCAATGGGATTCTTGACCACTTCGGCGCGCGCGGATGCCGGCGGGAGATCGGCCGTCGCCATCAAGCCAAGTGCGATCAGGCAGGAACCGAGCACGGCCCGGCGGCCGGAAAAAATCCTATCTAACTGCATGCTCCCGCATACCCCATGACTCCAACGTCCCAACATCGCGCGGTTGGGCACCTTAAACAGCAACGGGTCGTGCATGAAAAGGGCATCCGTAAGGCTCCACCGTCTTCCTTGTCTATCAAGGCGTTAGCGTAGCGGAAAACCGTAGCCTGATGTGGTCCGCGGTCCACTGCCCTTCGCTGTCGCAATGCGAGGGACGCAACAGTTCGATTACATCGTCGAGAACCTCGGTCCGCTCCGATTCCGGGTATTGCTCGAAAAAGGACCGGCCGAATGTTGTGAGCCAGCCCTCCATACCGGTCTCGAGCCGGGCCTGACGCGGCACGAGCGCAATGGCGCCAACAGTGAAACCTGCTCCTTCGAGCAGGCGGGCATATTCTTCCGGCGTGGGAAAGAACCAAGGCGCGACACGGGCGGGGTCACCGCCACGCTCCACGCTCACGGCGCGCATCGCCGTGGCAATCGCCGCGACATTGCCGTGACCGCCGAATCGCCGACGAAGCGGCCGCCCGGGTTCAAGGCGCGCGCGACTCCAGCGACCACCAGCTCCGGCGCGCGCATCCAATGCAGAGCGGCGTTCGAGAACACCGCATCGAATTCCTGTGCGAAGGCAAGCTCGTGTCCGTCCAGCTTCTGCACGTCGAGACCACGTGCCCTGGCCGCGTCCAAAAGGTCGTCGCTCAGATCGATGCCGAGAACGTCGGCGCCCGCAGCCTTGATCTCCGCCGTGAGCCGGCCATCGCCACAGCCAAGATCGAGAATGCGCTCGCCGGGACGCGGTGCGAGCATCGCCAGCACATCGCTGGCGAGATCCTGCACGAAGCGGCCGTTCGCGGCGTAGTGAGAGGCCGACCAGCGCTGCACCGCTAGGAGGGACGCCGCGCGAGGGCGTCGACGTCAGGTCGGTCGCCACGGCTCGTACTCCTTGGCGGGCTTCTGCGTTTGGGGCCGCAACGTGCTGCCGGGTGGCCGGTAGGCCTCGTAGGTCCCGGTCATGTTCGGCCGATGCGCCTTCTCCCAGGGATGCGGACTGTAGCTCTCTTCGCTGGGCGGCACGTCGACGGTATGATGCAGCCAGCCATGCCATTCCGGCGGCACCTGCGAGGCCTCGGCCAGGGTGCGGTACACCACCCAGCGGCGCGGGCCGTCCGCTTCCTTGTAGTAAATGTTGCCGAGGCCATCTTCGCCGACGCGCACGCCCTTGCGCCACGTGAAGAGACGCGTGCCGATGGTATTGCCTGTCCACCAGGCAAAGAGCTCAGTGAAGATTCCCATGGATTTTTCGGCGTTTGCTGATTGGCCGGACTATGGCCTCAAGGCCGCGCCGTGTCCAGGGTGGCCCCGGGGTTAGTTCCGAGCGACGCGCGCGATCGGCGACGGCGCTTCAGCGATGTGGCTTGCCTCCGCCCCCTGCCCTTCAAGGGCCGCGCCGAACGCGACGCCGGCCGGCTGTGGCATATAAACGGGCCGTTGGACGCTCAGCGAGAGGCGTTCCTCCATGCCGGCAACGATGAAATGCTCGCCTTGGCGCTCGAAGGGACGATCGTCGTTGAGCAGCCAATCGAGCCGGCGATAGAGCGTGCTCGCGGAGATCGGCAGGATCAGCACCTGATGCGCCCCCGCCCGCAACGCCTCCTCCACCATACCGGGCTTGGCCCGCGTGCTCATGACCATCGCAGGCACGAAGCAGAGTGGCTCGGAGGTTGCGCGGCGCAGGGTGCGAATAAGGACGGGGCCGGACAGCGGCTGCATCGCCCCTGCCGCAATCACGAGATCGGGAACATCCGCCTGCATGGCGCCGATGGCGTCGGTCGAGCTTTTGAAGGTGTCGATGCGGCCAACGCCGATCGCGGCGAGCATGGCCCGCATCACGGCGAGTATGGGACGCCTGTTGTCGATAACGGCGACGACAAGGTCCTCGAGATCGCGGCCTAGAGCGCGATGATACAGCATACGCGACCAACCCCCGCCGCAGCCTGATTCCGGACGCGCCAACAGGATATTGATCGGGTCGTAAACAGAGGGTGAAGACGCTGACTCAAAGCGTTGCAGATACGGCTCACCGTGGCGCGTTTTCCCGGGTCTGAAGCCCGCTGTCTTGCGGACTAGCCGCTCTGCCCACGGCAGGATGGGGACGCTCAGTCGAGTGTTTGTCCGTGCCGACAAAGGGCGAGTTTCCGCCCTAAATCCAGCGCCATGTTGCAAGTCCTCCCCCGGCTATCCACATTTAATTATGGCAGTCACCCACAGGGTTTAGTAGTATCGGCCGACCGCCTGCATAGATGTTGATGGTTTAGCCGAATCGTTCCACGTTTGGCCGGTTGTGCGGGGGTCTTTGCGGGGGAGCTGGATAAGAATGCGGATTGAAAGACGTTTTACAGTCGCGGGCAAGTCGCCCTACGACGCCATTGAGTTTCGCGCGTCTGCGAGCGAGATCCGCAATCCCGACGGGTCCGTCGTATTTGCGCTTGAGCGCTTCACCGTGCCTGCGCAATGGAGCCAGGTCGCGGCCGACATCCTCGCGCAAAAATACTTCCGCAAAGCCGGCGTGCCTAAGCGCCTGAAGCGCGTCGAAGAGAACATCATGCCCGCTTGGCTGTGGCGGTCCGTTCCTGACGACGAGGCACTTGCGGCCGTGTCCAAGGACGCGCGGCTCGGCAGCGAGACCGATTCACGCCAGGTTTTCGATCGGCTGGCCGGCACTTGGACCTATTGGGGTTGGAAGGCCGGCTATTTCAGCTCCGAGGAAGACGCCCAGGCCTTCTTCGACGAGCTCCGTTATATGCTCGCCATGCAGATGGGCGCGCCCAACAGCCCGCAATGGTTCAATACCGGGCTGCATTGGGCCTATGGCATCGATGGCCCGAGCCAGGGTCATTATTATGTCGACTACGCCACCGGCGAGGTGAAGGCGTCGGAGACCGCCTACGAGCACCCGCAGCCGCATGCCTGCTTCATCCAGTCGATCGACGACGACCTCGTCAACGAGAATGGCATCATGGACCTTTGGGTTCGCGAGGCGCGGCTCTTCAAATATGGCTCCGGCACCGGCACCAATTTCTCCAAGCTGCGCGGCGAAAACGAGCCTCTGTCCGGGGGCGGCAAGTCCTCAGGGCTGATGAGCTTCCTCAAGATCGGCGACCGCGCCGCGGGCGCGATCAAGTCGGGCGGCACCACGCGCCGCGCCGCCAAGATGGTGGTGGTGGATATCGACCACCCCGACATCGAGGCCTTCATCAATTGGAAGGTCAATGAAGAGCAGAAGGTGGCGGCCCTCGTCACCGGCTCCAAGGTGCTCGCCGAGCGCCTCAACGCCATCATCAAGTCTTGCGTCAATTGCGAGGCCGATGACGATGGCTGCTTCGACCCGAAACGCAATCCCGCGCTGAAACGCGAGGTCAAGACGGCGCGAAGGGCGAAGGTCCCCGACAGCCTGATCCGCCGCGTGATCCAGTTCGCGCGTCAGGGCTATACCTCGATCCAGTTCCAAACTTACGACACGGATTGGGATTCAGAGGCCTATCGCACCGTCTCCGGCCAGAACTCGAACAATTCCGTGCGCGTCACCGATGCATTTCTCGATGCGGTGGCGGAAGGTAGCGACTGGAACCTCACCTTCCGTAAGAACGGCGCCTTGGCCAAGACCGTCAAGGCGCGCGCGCTGTGGGAGCAGGTCGGCTATGCGGCGTGGGCCTGCGCCGATCCCGGCATTCAGTTCCACACGACCATCAACGACTGGCACACTTGCCCCGCCTCGGGTCCGATCAACGCATCGAACCCGTGCTCGGAATACATGTTCCTCGACGATACCGCCTGCAACCTCGCCTCGCTGAACTTGATGCAGTTCCGCAAGGAGGACGGCAGCTTCAATGTCGAGGCCTTTGAGCATGCGATCCGGCTTTGGACGGTCGTCCTCGAGATCGCCGTCACGATGGCCCAGTTCCCGTCGAAGCGGATCGCGCAGCTCTCTTACGAGTATCGGACTCTCGGTCTCGGCTACGCCAATATCGGCGGCCTGCTGATGGCATCCGGCATTCCTTACGACTCCGCCGAGGGGCGCGCGCTGTGCGGCGCCCTCACCGCGATCATGACTGGCGTCTCCTATGCCACGAGCGCGGAGATGGCAGGCGGGCTCGGCGCCTTCCCGGGCTACGAGCGGAACCGCGAGTCCATGCTCAGGGTCATGCGCAATCATGCGCGAGCGGCACGCGGCGAAAATGACGGCTACGAGGTGCTGGCGACGGCGCCGGTGCCGCTCGATCATGCCAACTGCCCCGATCCGGCGCTGATCGCTCACGCCACGCAGGCCTGGGAGCAGGCCATCGCACTCGGCAGCCGACACGGCTATCGCAACGCGCAGGCCACGGTCATCGCGCCGACGGGCACGATCGGCCTCGTCATGGATTGCGATACCACCGGCATCGAGCCCGACTTCGCGCTCGTGAAGTTCAAGAAGCTCGCTGGCGGCGGCTATTTTAAGATCATCAATAGCATGGTGCCCGAGGCGCTGCGCCGGCTCGGCTATGACGAGGCGCAGACCAAGCGCATCATCGAATATGCCGTCGGCCACGGCACCCTCACCGGCGCACCCGGCATCAATCCGGAGACGCTGGCCTCCAAAGGATTCACGCCCGAGAAGATTGCCGTGGTCGAGAAGGCGGTTCTGGCTGCCTTCGACGTCAAATTCGTCTTCAACAAATGGACGCTGGGAGAGGCGTTCTGCACCGAGGTGCTGGGAATCGCGCGGGAGCGGCTCGATGCCCCCGATTTCGACCTTCTGACCGATATCGGCTTCGATAAAAGAGAGACCGAGGCCGCCAACGAGTTCGCCTGCGGGGCGATGACGCTGGAAGGTGCGCCAGGTCTCGATGCGAAGCACCTGCCGGTCTTCGATTGCGCTTCGCCGTGCGGCCGCAAGGGCAAGCGCTTCCTTTCGGTGCAGAGCCACATTCAGATGATGGCCGCCGCGCAGCCCTTTATCTCCGGCGCCATCTCCAAGACCATCAACATGCCGAACGAAGCGAGCGTCGAGGACTGCCAGGAGGCCTATTTGCTCTCGTGGCGGTTGGCGCTGAAGGCCAACGCGCTGTACCGCGACGGTTCCAAGCTCTCGCAGCCCCTGAATGCACAGCTTCTTGCCGACGACGAGGACGAGCAAGACGAGGTGCTGGCGGCAATCGCATTCGATCAGCCGCAGAACCAGCGCGCGACCGTCGTTGCAGAACGCATCGTGGAGCGCATCATCGAACGCGTGCGCGCGCGCGCTGACCGCGAGCGTCTGCCGGATCGCCGCCAGGGCTATACGCAGAAAGCGGTCGTCGGCGGTCATAAGGTCTATTTAAGAACCGGCGAGTATGCAGACGGACGGTTAGGTGAAATCTTTATCGACATGCATAAGGAAGGCGCTGCGTTCCGTTCTCTCATGAACAATTTTGCGATCGCGGTGTCTGTCGGACTGCAATATGGTGTTCCACTCGAAGAGTTTGTCGACGCCTTTACCTTCACGCGCTTCGAACCAGCAGGTCCGGTACGCGGGAACGAGGCGATCAAGAACGCAACATCGATTCTTGATTATCTCTTCAGAGAGCTTGCAGTTTCTTATCTTGGGCGTTACGAGCTTGCTCATGTTGATCCAACTGAGATTGGCAACACAACGCTCGGCTCTGGTGACGCAGGCGAAAGCAGGCGTCCCACCGAAGCTCTCGTCTCACCCGGCTTCACTCGTGGTCGCCTGGGTGAGCGAAAGATGTTCGCGTCGAGCAAGGCGCAAGGAACTGGTGCGCAGGCACATGCATTGCAGACGAGTGTCGACGATGACGCGCTTCCGCGCACCACAAACCTGGCCACCGCATCAACTCCGTTCCCTTCATCACAAACGGCGGAGCATGTCGCTCGCGCCGTCGAATCGCTCGCTGAGCGCGGCGCATCAGATTTTGTCGCCGAAGCGCGCGTTAAGGGTTATGAAGGGGAAGCTTGTGGAGAATGCGGGAACTTTACCCTTGTCCGGAACGGCACGTGTCTCAAATGCGATACGTGCGGAGGGACGAGCGGATGTAGTTAGAGTGAACTCATCGACCAGCCAGCCCCAAAGGAGGGATGCAAAATGGCAGTAGCGAAGAAAGCGACCAAGAAGAAGACCACGACGAAGAAGCCTGCGGCACGTAAGCCCGCCGCACGCAAACCCGCCGCCCGGAAGACTGCAGCCGCCAAGAAGACGACTGCGAAGAAGACCGGTACGGCTCGCCGCAAGCCCGCTGCAAAGCGGACCGCGACGAAGCGCAAGTAACTCGGCTAAAGGCGCGAGGGAAACCTCGCGCCTTTCCCGCTTGAGCGCCGCCGATGAATTCGCGCGGCGCTTTTTT
>NZ_JBPCOU010000050.1:0-22354 GCF_050999895.1 Methyloceanibacter sp.
GCCTCGCCTTCCAAGCCTATGTGGAGCAGGTGCTGGTGCCCGAACTCAGCCCCGGCGACATCGTGGTGATGGACAATCTGTCCAGCCACAAAGGCCCTGCGGTGCGCCAAGCCATCGAAGCAGCAGGGGCGCGTCTGTTCTACCTTCCGCCCTCCAGCCCTGACTTCAATCCCATCGAGAACGCCTTTGCCAAGCTGAAGGCGCTGCTGCGCAAGGCCTGTCCTTTCCGAAAATTCCATCCGGCGTAGATTCACATTGTAAGGCAGAATCATCGCATCATTGAGAGCGATGTTTGCGATCCTGCACACGCTCGGAATGCTTGTCGCCGACCGGTTTAAGTCGCGGTGCCGGCTTGAGGCTGAGAATTTGCTTCTCCGCCATCAGTTGACCATCGCTTTGCGACGGACACCACCTCGGTTCCGACTGCTTGGCAGTGATCGTGCGCTGCTCGCATGGATGACCCGGCTTTGGCCGAGTCTTCTTGATGCGGTGCAGGTGGTTCAGCCGGAGACCATCCTGCGTTGGCATCGCGCTGGCTTTCGCGCCTTCTGGCGTTGGAAGTCACGAAATAAGGCAGGGCGTCCGAGAATTGATCGTGGCCTGCGTGATCTCATCAAGCGTATGAGCAGTGAAAACCCGCTGTGGGGCGCATCCCGGATTCATGGTGAGCTTCTGATGCTCGGCTTTGAGGTGGCCCAGTCGACGGTCTCGAAATATATGATGCGGCCTTCAAGGCCGCGGTCGCAAACGTGGAAGACGTTCTTGCAAAATCATGCCGAGGCAATTGCGGCAGTCGATATGTGCGTTGTGCCGACGCTGACCTTTGAGTGCTTGTTTGCCTTCCTGGTTCTTGGGCACGGCCGTCGACAGCTACTGTGGTTCGAGGTAACACGGCATCCGACAGCCGAGTGGCTGGCGCGGCAGATCACCGAGGCCTTTCCCTGGACCTCGGCGCCGACCTACCTGGTGCGCGACAACGACCGCGCCTACGGACACGTGTTCACGTCTCGGGTGAGGGCGATGGGCATTAGGGACCGGCCGATCTCTCCTGGATCGCCATGGCAGAATGGCATTGCGGAGCGCCTTATCGGCACGCTGCGTCGCGAGTGCCTGGACAATATAGCCATCTGTGGCGAGGCGCACCTGCGGCGAATTCTTTCCTCCTATGCGGGATATTATAATCAAACGCGCACGCACCTGGCTTTACAGAAAGATGCACCGCAACAACGGCCTGTCCAACAGTTTGGCAGGATCACCGCTATTCCCGTCCTGGCCGGTCTACATCACCGATACGTCCGGATATGATTTTCGGAAAGGACAGGAGATCCTGGCACTTCGTCACCAACTCGCTTCCTGAGAGAGGGCGGCGAGTTGGCGTTCGGTCACGCCGCCGGCGCTCACCCTAAATGAGCGAAAGCCAAACGATTGCGACGCAATTCCCTGACAATCAGAATTTGCTCTCAGAAAACCGGCGCTTCTGGGAAACGGAAATGCATACGCCATGGGGCAAAATGGCCAGTCTTTGCTCCGAACCTAGCTCGTCATGCCCGGCACAAGGCCGGGCATCAACCTCTCAATGCAAATGCATTGAAATTTGCGGATGGCCGGGGAGCCCGACCATGACGAGGAATCTGCTTGGTCGCTAGGTGCGCGCGTTAGACCGGTTTACATGCCCATGGCCTTATGGGCCTCTTCCATGTGCTTCATGCAGGCCGCTTTATCGCCCTTTTTCATCTCGGCCTTCGACATGTCGAGATGCATCATGGTCTCCTTCTTCTTGGTGGCATCGGTCATCTTGGCCACCATTTCGTCCATTTGCTTCATGTGAGCCTCGGTGCAAAGATCCTCGGCGGCATATGCTGGCGTCAAGGCTAAGGCAGCCACAAAAGCCGCAGCGAGTGACATTTTGCGCATGGTTTCCTCCTTGTTGGACCCGGTATTGGCGGGTCAGACAGCTTAGGAGCCGCAGCGGATGGGGGCTGCTCCTTGCAAATCTTCGTGAACGCTGAGCAGATGACCACCGGCCTCGAGATCGACGTCGGGCTTTCCATCGAGAAGAAGTCGGGGAAAATGCCGATCTAGGGCTTCACAGTGGGAGCGCGAAGAGGCTCAATGTCAGGTTAGGAGGATAAAAACCATGTTTCCGCTCACACCACCAAAACAAATGACGTTCCTTATCTCTGTCGTATTGGCCCTCGCCGCCATAGTGGTTCGTTATCTGGTTTATACGGGCGTGCAGATGCCACCATTCCTCCCCACTGGGGGATTCTTGCTTCTGCTAGTCGCCTATCTGGTGCTCGTCGTCGGAAACGTGGTTGAAGGCGCGTAGGGGCGGCGAAGCCGCACTAATCACCGGACGAAAAGCGAAAGGGCCCCATGGCCAGTGGGACCCTTTCTTTAACTTGTGCGCGGCCTGGGCGACAACTCCGGTACACGCTACTAAAAACTAGCGTCCGTAGACCGCTCTATGAAGCGTTATATGGGGAGCCGAGTATCGGTCTTCAATCCGGCTCGATGTCGTGGGTCGACGCGGTCGCCCGACGAAGCGAGCGCCCTCACATTTTTACTAAGCGTGACGGCCCGCGTGACGGCCCGCGCGGTTAGTAGTAGGGATAGGGATAGTAGGCATACGGCCGATAGTAGGGATAATACGGCCGATAATAGCACGGGTACGGGCGGTAGTAGTATGGATACGGTCGGTACGCATACCCGCCGTAGCACCCGCCGTAGCCGACGCCGATAGCGGTGTCTATATCCTACGTTGATCAGGCCTCGGATCGGCGGGGGCGTTCAGCATCCAGCCGTTTGGCTTGCTTGCTGTTGAGGCCTGTAGGCTGCTCTGGTGGCGCGAAGCGCGAACCATTTAAGCTTCGCTGGGTCGGTCTCCCCAACCGACGCAAGAGCCACGAATCGTCCGTGCTAACGTCCGTCGTGCTAGGGCGGCATCGCCAGGACCGTCTTTCTTTAGCTTTTGCCAGGCTTGCTGCAAGGCAGAGTCGATCAGACTGCGGGTTTCAGCACTGAAAAACTTTGGAATTTCGTTGAGAGACATGACTTCTCCCCCCGCGTCAGGAGCGGCACAAACATCCTTCGCGCCCCGTCATGCCGATGATTTGTGTCCCCCGGCCCTGTGACTTTTCGGTAACGCGGCGGACTTATTCCAACCTGCCTTTAAGCCGCCTGAGAATTGCCACGCTCAGAATGCCAGCATTGTCAATCAGATTTCGCGCGTACAAGAGGGAAAATCGTAGGCCTACACGGGGGGGAAAGCTTGGCCCATTGGCCGGGCTTTCTTTTGGCGTGTACACGCGAGTGAATCGCGGAAGTTTAGGGAGGCAGCGCGCACACCGGCTGAGATGAAGACGAGGCTGCTTTTGAGAAGCGGAAAGATCGCGAAGGCATCCGCACCGAAGGACGCAAGTTCCAAAGGTGCCAAGCTAAAGCGGACTAAGTGATCTAATCGGTATGCGTCAGAATGCGGTCGATGCGCTTCCTAGCATCGGCCAGGGCATCGTCCTTTCGTGGCGTCAAACTTCTCAGAGTGGATCGTGACAGAATGGGCAGATCTGAGCGCGTGGGGTAGACGCTGACGCATCACTGTGACCACTGACGCCTCGGTACAATGTCATATCCGCGATACCGGCTAGTTTCTGTGGTTGTCATTTGAACGGCGGGCTCATTTCATAAGCCCCGTCTTTGCCCGTAACGCCGCAACATCAATGCGGTTTCGTCAGGGGAAAAAAGAAGCCCCGGAGACGGGGGGCCACTCGGGGCTTCCTGGTTCCTTGGAGGAACAATGATGGGGAGGGAAAATTCCCACCAAGCCTATTGGCTAATAAAGGGTGCGGGCCTAGGGCCGCTGCCCCAGGGTGGCATGACATTAGCGAAGTTTCCAACGCCACGGCGTGCTCGTTGTGGGCGCGATGGCGTGTCGAGCATGACTGTATCTCCTATTTGCTTGAGGAGATAACCCTTTGTTGCTGTGGACGTTCCTTGCCGAGCTAACTAGCTGGCGCAGCTTCACGGCGTTGATCCGCCTCTAAACTTTCATGCGCGATGCGGATGAATGGCCTTCTCGAAGGCCAACCAAAAGCGCGTTTGTCTCACCGAGAGATTGTCGGTTGCGCTCTATCGCGTTCTACGTTGGTCGATCAGGTTCGGCTTTCACGGCTCGCACAGGAAACGGACGTGTGGCCTTCTGCGTTACCTCACAATGACGAAACCAAGTCCCCACGAAGCACTGGGAAGCACTGGTAAGGGCGCGGATCGCGGACCAAGATCGGTGCACCCGATCGGAGCCGCGTCGCAACTGAGGTCAGCGACCTCGCGCAGAAACATAGATTAAGCCAAGCGCAGATCATGGAGCTGATCGCCCGGGTCGGCAACGACAGCGAGAAACTTGATCGAGCCGCCGGAGAACTCAGCGGGCGCAGTTAAAGAATGCGGCGCGACTCGAACTCGTGCGCGCCCTATGCCGCCGCGGCGCCGGCTGACGATTCGAAATCACAGGAGGTTTGGCTCGAAGTCGTCCGAGCGTCCCGTCAAAGCGACCAAGATCGTCGCCGCGACGATGATTTTATCGGCAAGCATCGGCTCCTCAACTATCGGCGGTTAACGCCGATGACAAGGCTCGCGAGATAGGAGCCGTCTTCTTGCTCGACAGTTACGATCGTGTCGGCACCGCTCTGCTTCTTGAAAAGGAAGTCATTGGCATTGTATGTGTCACGCGCCGCTTTCCGGTCGCGATAGGGTGAGGTCGTCGCGTAGACGCGCTCCGTCACCTCGTCCGGGAAATAGAGCTGGCCGTTTATAAGCTTCCGCTCGTCCACGAATACCTTGAAGTGGATATGCGGTGTACGGCCCGGATACCAGCCAGGATAAATCGTATTGAAGCGCACCTCTCCACTGGGCCCGGTGAATTGCGTCCCTCGTAGGAACTTCTCCCCTTCCGTCGAGCCGGTTTCCTGGCGCGCATAGCCCGAATAGACCCCTAGCCCGTTGGTATGCCAGACGTCGATGCGAGCGCCTTCGAGGGGGGCGCAATCTTTGGCCTCGACCACTTGAAGGCTGAGCACGACGGGCACACCCGGGTTTCCTTCTGTGATGTCGCTGCGAACGAGTTTGGGATCGAAATAGAACGGACCCTCCATGGCTTCGGGCGTGAGAACGCAGACCTTCGCGCTTGGCTGCCCTGCGACGGGGCCCTCTTTTGCAAGGGCGCTTGCGCTTCCGCGCAAGCCGAAACCCGCACCGATCGCTGCCGCTGCGACTAAGGCCTCCCGCCGCGTTAGCGCGCCTGGTTCATTCCTGTTCCTTCGCATCGACTTGTATTACGCCCTATGTCTGGTGCTAAGTCGGGTTGGAGCATTGGTCCCGCGCATTTGCAGACTAGCCCTTTCACATTTTTCCTCGGCCTCCCAGCATTGATCAGCCTTCTTCTTTTGCTGTTCTGTGAGCACGGCATAGAGGGCTTTGGTCGGCTGCTTCAACGCCTTCAGGCTATCGATTATGCTCTCCATCGCTTTGAGACGCGCTTCCATGCGCTCCAAGGCGCTACTGCTCTCCTCAGCTTTCATTATATCGGCATCCACGCTTTCCATCGTGTCGTGTCGAGCCCTAACGGTGTCGGCATAAGCGTCCCACGCCGACATCTGGGCGTCGGTGATCTCAAGGTCGGCCTTGATATAAGCAAGCCGGGCTTCCATCATCGGAACGGAGTGCGTCTTCGCTCCATGGCTCATGCACCGTCTGTCGAAAGCCGTCATGTCGGCCTTGTTCCGGTCCATGTCCGGGTCAAAATCCTCGTCGACGTGCCGATCCATGTTCTCGTCAAAGCCATGGCCTTGGTCGGTGTCCTGGTCCATGTCCTGGCCCATGTGGTCCATGTGCTGCTCCGACTGAGGCCGTTTCATCGCATAAATACGATTTTGCAGCTCTGCGCGCCGGGACCGACGTTCCCACACCGAAGAGAGCAGCTGAACGGGAAGCAGTGCTGTGTTCTTGCAAGCGCGGATAAAGCCGTTGCGTTTGAGCCGGCGTTCGCATCCGCTCACTGAGCGAAGAGAGACTGCGCCGCATCGGGACGCTCGGCAAGCGCTGCTGGGCCGCCATCCAGCTCACGCCACTCCTCGCGTCCCGGCCGTCAGGGCCAGCCGCGCCGCTCCAAGCTTGACCACGATCTCGGCCAATTCAGTTTGACGTGGCTGCCGCTACCGAACGCGGAATCGTCGTCTTGAATACTCCCGACGCCAATGCAACGACAACCGCCGAACTTGCTGGCTGGCACGAGCTGAAGGCCGTGCAGCGCAACCGCATCTTCGTCGCCGACGGCAATCACTATCTCAACCGCCCGGGGCCTCGCATCGTCGAAAGTCTGGGAATGCTGGCTGAGATCTTTCACCCCGAGTTGTTCCCTTCCCAATATGAGGGGAAAGGTTGGATGCGCTACACAGCTGAGCCTGCCCTGGGATCGGTGACTTGATTTGCGCAAAAAACCCCTCTTTTGGGAGTCGTCCGGTGAACACTTCACAGCGGCACCTTCTCCAGTACAAGATCCGGTTCCCCGCAAAGCGTGAGTATCCTCGCGCGCACCGCGTCGCGCAGGCGGACGGCCGCACGGAAGTCACTTCCAGCTGCCCGCACCGCTTTCCCAATGTGTACACTTATGTTGCTTGGCCGGGGAAACCACTGCCCGCCGCGCAAAGCCGACCGCGTGCCGCTGATCACGATTGGCACCACCGGAAGGCCGGCTTCTACGGCAACCAAGAAAGAGCCGAGATGAAATCCTATGAGGCCGGGCATCCGGGTCAGCGTACCTTCCGGAAACGAAACGATACGCTCCCCGGACAGCGATGCCTCAAGCACGTTGCGCGTGTCTTCAATACCGCCTTTTACGTCAGTTCTGCGCACAAAAAGAGTGCCGATGCGGCGCAGTAATGGACCTGCTACCCGCTGACCCGCCAGCTCCTCCTTGGCAACAAAGGAGAGCGAACCCGGGATCACCGCCAATAGCACTAGAGGATCCAGATAGCTGGAGTGGTTGACGGCGAGCAACACGTTGCGCGCAGGGATCGGCTCTTCCACGTCGACCTTGGGCGACAGCCCCGTAAGCCACAAAAAGGTGCGCGCCACGTAGTGGATCGCCTTATGGCGCCAATCCCGGCTTGGCAGGAGGAGAACGGCGGGCCAGACCATGCTGGCGCCTGCGACCAGCAGCGCCCACCAGTAGCCTGCGTAGACGAGGTCGAACATCCTGCTCCGGAGCCGGCGGGCGCGATGGCCAAACCCGGACAAGGAGAGCCTAGTCAGCTGCCACCACAGCGCATCGCCCTTTTTCGAAAGCAAGCCGCTCTCGTATAGGGTGCGCGCCGCAGACCGCCGTAGCTTGCCGCTGGAGGTCTTCGGTACCGTGCGAGGCGGCGCCAGCACCACCTCGTCCGGCGCGATATCGAGTTGCGTCTTCGTCACCTCGACAATCCTAGTTCTCAGCGCTTCGATTTTGCTGGGCTCGGTGAGGCGCGTCTCAACGAGCAGCACGAGCCGCTCGGTGCCTGCGCCACCCAATGTGCTTGGAAACGCGGCCACGCACCCCTTGCGAACACCTTCCACGCCGCCGACGAGTTCCTCCAGCTCATGGGGGTAGATGTTGCGCCCCGCCTTGATAATCATGTCCTTGATGCGGCCCGTGATGAACACATCACCGCCAGCGATGTAGGCACGGTCTCCGCTCTCTAGCCATTCGCCGTCAAATAACGCCTTAGTCTTTTCATCATTTTGGAAGTACCCACGCGTCGACGACGGACCTTTGAACTGGAGCCGGCCCTCCGTTCGTTCGGCAAGCTCGACGCCAGCCTCATCGACAATTCGAACCTCATGCCCAGCGATCGGTTGGCCGCAGGCCACAAATTCGAGCGCGGTCGAATCCCCTGGCTGTGCCGTCCTCGCCTGTCCATCACGGGAAAGTGCTGAGCGCTGTACCCTGTCGACGATTGGTCCCCGCCCAACAGGAGGAAAGGTGAGGCCAACGGAGTTCTCGGCCAGGCCATAGACAGGAGCCATGGCTTTGGGAGGAAATCCGTGCTTGGCAAAACGAGCGGTGAAGCGGGCGATCGTGGCAGGACTGACCGGCTCGGCTCCATTCATGATCATCCTGAGCGAGCTGAGATCGAGGCCCTGGATGTCCTCGTCGTGCACATTCTTGCAGCACAATTCGTAGGCGAAATTCGGTGCCGCCGAGAGCGTGGCACGGTGGTGGCCAATCGCGCGCAGCCATCTTCCTGGATCGGCGAGAAAAGCGAGAGGCGGCATGATGACCGTCGGCACGCCATAGTGGAGCGCGCCAAGCCAGGCGCCGATCAGCCCCATGTCATGATAGAGCGGTAGCCAGCTCACGAATACGTCCGATGAATCCGCATCGAGCGCCTCACCCATCTCGCGAATGTTCGCCAGAAGGTTTGCGTGCGTGAGAACCACGCCATTGGGGTCGCCGGTGCTACCGGACGTGTATTGGATCAGCGCAATCGTGTCCGGGCCTGCCGGTAGGGGTTGCTCGATTGCGCCCGTGCGCGACAGCGCTTCCACCGTCTCCACATGTCGCAGATCCTCTGCCAGCCCCAGCATCAGTTGGCCAACGTTGCGGATTTCAGATCCGATGATGAGAAGGCTCGCGCCGGCATTCCTCAGAATGGCTGCTTGCCGCCGCAGATGATCCTCGACCTGAGCCCGCCGGAACGGGGGGTAGACGGGAACAGGCACGCCTCCCGCATAGAGCACTCCGAAGAAGGCCTCGAAAAACGCGGTCTCCGTAGGCAACATGATGGCCACACGATCGCCAGGTGCCAGACCCCGCTCGATCAACCCAGCGGCTACGGTGCAACTCTCCCGATCGAGTTCGGCATAGGAGATCGTCTGTTCGTGGTCCTCGCTCCGCCACAGCAGCACGTGCGGGCGATCGCCGTGTGAACGGACGTGATGAGCAAGAACTCCGATGAGGGTCGCCGCGGAGAACGGCGCGACGACCTCAGGCAGCTCGATAAACTCCGACGGCGGCGCTTCCATTGCCGCTGCACGATCCGGCGCTGCTGCAAGAAGCGCCTGCAGAAGGTCACGCGGCGTACTTGCATCCGCAAGCAAATGGTCAGGCAGGCGAACCTTGAATGCCCGATCGATTCGCAGCACCAACTCGGCGCGCCCCAGGCTGTCGAGCCCCAGATCGCGGTCAAGATCGCTATCGAGGGTGACAGCGACCCTGCGTTGCATATGGGGGTGCAGCTCCCAAACCAGGTCCCTCACGAGGCGGCTGAGCCTTGCAGCAACCTCGGGACCGGCTTTCTCCGGACCGCTTCCAACTGAACGCTGCGGCGAGTCGATCATTTAGCAACGCTCCCTAACGTGCGGCTTGCAAATGACCAGCAATCCTTCTCAGTTGCCTCTTGTGACGGCGATCAACAAGCCGCTGCTGGACGCAGCATTCTTTTAAATCGTATGGATAACCCGTGGTTCCAGTGTGGAGCGGCCCTCTATAGGCATGCTTGAGCAGCACCGTTGCTGGAGACATGCTCGTCTGATCCGGCAAGATCGGACGGTGCCTATGCTCTAGGGCGCACGACCGGAGTGACCCCCATCCGCGCTTTCCTGGCTTTCGTAAGCTGAATAATCGCGACGAGCGGCAGCCTCCGGCTCACGCGATGAAGGAGTTAACCCCTTGGTCTCAGGAGCGGCTCCGTTCTTCCTCGGTCAACAAGGCAGGGAGCGTAGCAGTGAGCGAAGGCGAAGCGATATAACAGTCTGCCTCTTGCAGCATTACCTCTCGATGGGCCACCCCGCCATAACCAACGACATAGGCTCCGCCCGCGCGCGCGGCCAAATCGGTTAGTCCATCGCCCACCAAGGCGACGTTTCCATGCCTCACGGCAAGCTTTCGGCATATGGTCGCCTTGCCATTGCTCCGACACAATGGGGAACTTGCGTCAAAGCCTTGGTAAGTGCCCGCGCCGTCAAAATACACCTTTACCGCATGAACCTGTCCTGGTGAAAAGCCCAGGGAGCGGGCGAACTCGGCAACAGCCTGCAGCAACCCCCCGGTGATGACGTAAACGGTCTTGCCGTGCCGCCTCAAGGTCGCGATTGTCTCGGCCGCCCCGCTAACTATTTCGTCGGCATAACGTTCAGCGAGCCAAGCAAGAGCCGCTCGCTCGGGATGTACGATGTTGAGGCGTTTGGCGTAGACTTCTTCGAGCGGAATTTTGCCGTTCATCGCGGCTTCCGTGAGCACTGCAATTTCGGCCTTGCAGCCGGCGCGTTCGGCCAATTCGTCTATGCCCTCGATGCTGGTGAGCGTGCTGTCGCAATCAAAACACACCGCGTCAAATCGGGGCCGCTGTGAAATCATAGTACAATCTGCACGACCTGTCGGATGGCCGGCAACTCCTCAATCTCCGCGAGCGCTTTTTCGGACAAGGATGCCGAGATACCAATAAGCGCAATCGCCTCATCCTTCCCGTTGGCGATTCCGACCTGCATCCGCGAGATATTGATATTCTCCCGGCCAAGAATGCTACCGAGTGCGCCAACGACACCCGGGCGGTCGTCGTGGCGAGTGAACAGCACGTGGCCCTCCGGCACCGCTTCCACTTCGTAGGCATCGACGCGAATAAGGCGCGGCAGTCGTTCGCCCAGCAATGTTCCCGCCACACTCGTAGTCCCCGAGGTGGTGGTGGCGCGTAACTCGACAAGGGCGATGTAATCGTGGGTCACCTCTGACCGCGTCTCGCGCACGGCAATTCCTTGCCGCTGCGCGAGCTGCGCGGCATTCACTTGGTTGACGGGGACCGCAAGCCGCTTATCGAGCAGCCCGACGAGGGCTTGCGAGGTGATTGGCCGAGGATCGAGCTCGGCGGCACGTCCGAACAATCCTACCTCCAGTTCAGTGATGGGGTCGGGCGTGATCGCGGCGATAAAACGGCCCAGGGCATGAGCGAGATGCCGGTAGGGCCGCGCGCGACCGAGTTGTTCGGTGGAGACGCGCGGCAGGTTGACGGCGCTTGGGGCCTCCCCGGTCGTGAGAAATGCCGCCATATCCTCGGCGATCTTAACGCTCACTGCCTGCTGCGCTTCTTTGGTCGACGCTCCAAGGTGTGGCGTCAGGACGACTGTGTCGAGCTCCAACAGGGGCGAGTCACTTGGCGGTTCGTGCGCAAAGACATCAAGCGCCGCGCCTGCGAGATGACCGCTTTGCAGAGCTTCGCCAAGTGCTGCCTCGTCGACCAGGCCGCCTCTCGCGCAATTGATCAATCGGGCGCCTGGCTTCATTTGCGTGAGGCGTTCAGCGCCAATTAGGTTGAGTGTTTCTTCGGTTAGAGGGCAATGGAGGCTCACGTAGTCCGCCCGCGCCAACAATGCATCAAACGTGACGGGTTCAGCACCCGCCCGTTTGATGATTTCCGGGGTCACGAATGGATCGTATGCGAGCACGTGCATTTTGAGCGCGAGGCATCGCCGGGCGAAGATGCGGCCAATCGTGCCGAAGCCGATCACGCCGACGCTTTTGCCCGAGAGTTCAGTCCCAACGAACTTGGCTGGCTGCCACTCGCCGGCACGCATTGAGCGGTCGGCCTGAGGAAGGTGGCGGCTTAGTGAAAGGAGATGGGCAAGCGCAAGTTCAGCGGTCGTCGTTGCATTGGCATCGGGCGTATTCAAAACCACGATGCCACGCTCGGTGGCTGCGGCCACATCGATGTTGTCGACGCCAATGCCCGCCCGGCCGATGACTTTCAACCGTTGACCCCCCGAGATAATGGAGGCGGTGACGCGGGTCTTTGAACGCACAATGATGCCATCATAGTCCCCAATGCGCTCAGTGAGTTCCGCTTCGTTCAAGCCCGTTGCTACGGCCACGTCAAATCCAGGCCGTGAGGCCAAAAGGCTCCGCGCCTGCTCGTGAATAAGGTCGGCAATGAGAATCCGATGCTCCGGGGGTATCAAGACAGCTCCATTTCTTGGGGCGCGCGATCAGCGAAAGGATGAATTGACCTGAGCCAATTCAAGCTGACGAGTGCACGGCAGCTTCCACTACATGTCCATAGACGGGCAGGCACATACCAGGTTTCGGTCTCCAAAGACGTCGTCGACACGGTTCACCGGGGGGCCAATACTTGTCGACTCGGAAAGCACCAGCTGGAAAGCCGGCGTCTTCGCGCGAAGAGGGACGATTCCATTCGCCGCCTAAGTCCTCCGCCGCATGCGGCGCGTTCTTCAGGGATTATCCTTCGAACGTTACGACCTTGTCCCTTCCGAAAACCTTATCCGGGGAGGATTCGCCGGAATTATGGAATCGGGGCATGCTCGCGGGCGGCGATCCTCAGGCTGCTGACCGCCCTATCGCGCCTCGATCGCCATGGCAGAACGGATATGTCGAGCGCGCAATCGGCTCGATCCGACGTGAATGCCTTGACCACATGATCGTGTGGAGCGAAGCCCATCTTCGGCGTGTGTCCTGAAAGAATACACTTCTTATTACAACGCGGCACGCACCCATCTCGGCCTGCAGAAAGACGCCCCACATCGCCGGCCCATTGAGCGCCGCGGCCGCATCGTCACAGGCGACGTCCTGGGCGGACTTCACCATCAATATTGTCGGACCTAGTTTTCGGAAGGGACAAGGTATTGCCTCTGGCGATGTCGCATTGGCCGGCCCTGACGGGCGTCCGACGGCCTGATTAAGGCAAACTATCTCGCTGCATTTGAGCGCCGGAATCTCGCCCGGGAGACTTTCGGAGCTTGAATTACGCAACCACGCGGACCGGTACACACAAGGCCTCCGGTCTAATCCGCGGCCTAATTGACGCCCTGATTCTTACGCCCGTCGACGGCAACAGGATGGAGGCGATGTGATCATGTTGCATGCATGTCGCGTCCACTTGCGCCATCGTGCGGACATTCTGGGAATTTCCGTGCAATATCAGGCACTATAGACGTGACATACAAGGCTCTGACATATATGCCAGAATGGGCGCTAACGGGTTGGACTTATTACATTTTAGTGGTAGCGGAGGAGGGACTCGAACCCCCGACACGCGGATTATGATTCCGCTGCTCTAACCAGCTGAGCTACTCCGCCATAGGCGCCAGACATCGCCGACGCCGCCGGGCAATGTGACCGAGGCGGCGATGTCTGTCACTCCGCCAATTGATTGGCAAGGCGTCGATATAAGGAGCGCCAATAACGGGTGTCAAGAAACCGGCGGCCGAGCACGAGCGCCCGCGCCAATTGCCATTTGATCTTCACCCTGACCGGCTCGACAAGCCGGGGCCGAACCGCAAAGCCCGCTTTCCGCTTGGCTTCCGGCATGACCTCCGCGATCGACTGCGGCAGCCGGCCATAACCGGGCTGCTTCACGAAGCGAAGCATCGTGAAGAGACCGAACGGGCGCAACGTCCGCCGCTCGGCGAGGCGGAGATCGTCGCACATCAGGACCCGGTCCACCTCGAACACCGCGTGCCATCCGATAAGATCGGCGAACGGAGCGAGCTTTCGCTCAAACCATCCGCGCACGCCCTCTTCCTGGCTGAAATGATTGACGATGATGACCTCGCCGCCTGCGGCGCAGACGCGCTCCAGCTCGCGCATCACGCGCTCCGGATCCGGCACCACGGTCATGACATACATCGCGACCACGGTGTCGAAGCTCTCGTCGGGAAATGCGAGCGCGGTCGCATCCATCTCATGCAGGGCGGCAACATTCTCAAGTCGATGCCGCGCGATGCGCTCACGCGCCTTCTCCAGCATCTCGGGCGAGAGGTCGATACCCGTGACCGTGAGCTGATTGCCGTAGCACGGCAGCGTCAGGCCTGTTCCGACCCCGACCTCGAGCACGCGCCCCTTGCGGCGATTGATGATCTCGACCGTATGCTTGCGCCCGGCTTCGACGATCTTGCCGAAGGTGAAATCATAGACCGGCGCCCAGCGTCGATAAGCGTGGCGCACGGCAGTTGTGTCCATCACGGAAGCTTTAGAAGCCAACGCTACCCCTCCTCATCGCAACGCGAGCGCCAAGGGGCTCTCTTGCGCCTTGCGTTGCCGGATTGCGCACGCGGTCTTGGATGAGCCGATCGGCGCCGCGTGCGGACTTAATCCATCCGCCACCCAGTAGCCGCTCGCCCCCCTTGTCCGCATCATAGAATACACACGCCTGTCCTGGCGAGACGCCGTCTTCGCCGTTTGCAAGCTCCACAAGCACGTCGCCCTTCTCCAGGCTGAGCGTTGCCTGCCGAAGGCGCCCGGTCGAGCGGATCCTGGCCTGCACCTCTTTGCCGGCAAAGGCCTCAAGCGGCTCATCGCCGAGCCAATTCACGTCGCGCAGCTTGATCCGATTGGCGAGAAGGCGCTCGCGCGGGCCAACGACGACCTCACAGCGCTCGGCATCGAGCTTCAGCACATAGAGCGGCTCGCGAGAGGGAACACCGATGCCCCGCCTTTGGCCGATCGTGTAGTTGATGATGCCGCCGTGGCGCCCAAGTACGCGTCCATCGATATGGACGATATCGCCTGGCTCGGCGGCGCCTGGACGCAGACGCTCGATCACTTGCGTATAGCGTCCGGTGGGTACGAAGCAGATGTCCTGACTATCCGACTTCTCGGAAACCGCGAGCCCAAGCTCGCGCGCCAGCGCGCGCGTCTCGCTCTTGTCGAGGTCGCCAAGCGGGAAGCGTAGGAAATTGAGCTGCTCGCGCGTGGTGGCGAACAGGAAGTAGCTCTGATCGCGCTCCTTGTCACAGGCGCGATGCAACTCCCAACCATTTGCGCTTGGAGCGCTGCGGACATAATGGCCGGTCGCGAGCGCCGCGGCGCCGAGGCCTTCCGCCGTCTGCAACAGGTCCCGGAACTTGATCTTCTGGTTGCAAGCCACACAGGGCACCGGAGTCTCGCCGTGCAGATAGCTATCGGCAAACTCGCCCATCACGGCTTCCGCGAAGCGGGCCTCGTAATCGAGAACGTAATGCGGAATATCGAGCGTCGCGGCCACGCGCCGCGCATCCTGGATATCCTGGCCGGCACAGCAGGCGCCCTTCCGGCCCACGGCCTTGCCGTGGTCGTAGAGCTGAAGGGTGATTCCGACGACATCGTAGCCTTCCCGCTTCAAAAGCCCGGCGACAACGGAAGAATCGACTCCTCCGGACATGGCAACGACCACGCGCGTATCGGCGGGACGGCGCGGAAGATGAAGACTATTAAGCGTAATGGGCTGGACGGATGCCACGGTATGGGGGCTCGAAGGTTGAAATTGGTCTGCCGGAGTTCGTCGTCCGGCACGCAAGGAAGCCGCCTTTTTGGCCCCTCTAATCTCGCAGAACATAGGCATCGCCCGCCGGTTAAGCAAGCGAAGGCCGCAGCCGCCCTGCGCGCTTCCGCGCCAAGTCAGAGGGCGAATGCCCCTGTGAAAACAGCAAGTTTTTGCGGATTCTTTGCTAGTTTTTTTACCTGCCACCTTAGGCAAATCTTAAAGGGGCCTTGTTAGTTTCCATGACGACTGAGGCTAATCGAGTGTGGTGTTGAGTAAGATGACCGAACATTACAGGCCGCGGGTGAGGTACGTGATTGGGCCGGATGGCAGCCCGCTCACCGTGGCCGATCTTCCCCCGAAAGATACGAAGCGCTGGGTGATCCGGCGCAAGGCTGAGGTCGTGGCGGCCGTTCGCGGCGGCCTGATCAGCCTGGAGAAAGCGTGCGAGCGCTACACGCTCACCGTGGACGAGTTCCTGAGCTGGCAGCGGTCGATCGACAAGCACGGCCTGCCCGGCCTTCGTGCGACGCGCATCCAGGAATATCGCGGCGGGTAGTCGGAGCTTATTTCGGCATTGAACCTCGAGCGCATTTGCTCAGATGCGGTCGGAGCGTTGCGCTTCCGCGTAGCGCTGCTAACCCTGCGCGTATGGCGGCGCGTCCCACATCCGAGGTCGTTTGCACCATAACGCCCTTGGCCGCGCATTTGCGCGAGGCTGGCATCGGCTACCAACATCTGCGCGGGCTAGGCACGCCCAAGGCCGGCCGTGAGGCCGCCCGCGGCGGGGACCATGAGACCTTCGAAGGAATCTTCCGCGCGCATATGGAAGAGCCGGAAGCGATGCTGGATCTGAGCGAAGCCATGACGCTCGCGCGGCAGAAGCCTGCGTGCCTTCTCTGCTTCGAGCGCGATCCCGAAGACTGCCACCGGCTCATCATCGCGGACCGCATGGCCGTAGAGGCGGGTTTGCAGATCCACCACCTCTTCGTTGCAGAGCGCTAGCTCGCGGCCGCGCTGACTATTGCGAGGTCTTTTTCGCAGCGGGCGCTTGTGAAGGAGGAGCCGCCGCAACCGCCGGCGGCATGACCTTGTTGCAGTCCGCCTCTCCGCGCTTCCAGCGATCGATGTCGTATTGCATCTTCGCTGCGAGTTCCGGAGGCATCTTCCGGTTCAGCGTCGTGACGATCGTGAATGGCCCCTGCGGCGTGAAATCGATGGCATAGGCAGCCGCGCCCGGGCGACCCAAATTGAGCGCTTCGTGAACGGTGATCTTCACCTTGCTGCTGTCCGGCGCAACATCGGCCCGATACACGTGTTTTGGCAATAGCGGCTGGTCGGGATTGAACCAGCATCGCTTGATACGGCCGCCGAGCAGCACATAGGCATCGATGGGTTTCGAGTTTGCGATCGGGACGCGGCTGAGGGTGCCGGTTGTGGCTTCGTCGCCGCCATTGACGGAGGCATCACTGACGCCCACCGAGGACGCTGAGCGGCCGCCGCCACAGCTTCCGAGCAAGACGCTCATCAGCAGCAAAGCTGAAAGTTTCAAAACAAGACGTGACAAGCCATCCCCGCCCATCGAAGCCTAATCGCGAAAGTTCACATATTGCAGCGGCTGCTCCAGCGAAAGCCCCTTGAGGTGCTGGATGACCGTCTGCAAATCGTCGCGCTTCTTGCCGGTCACGCGTAGCTCGTCGCCCTGCACCGTCACCTGTACCTTGAACTTGCCGTCCTTGATGTCCTTAACAATCTTCTTGGCGAGATCGCGGCCAATGCCTTGCCGGATCAGCGCCTTCTGCCGTACCGCCTGGCCTGCGGCCTTTTCTGGCGTCTGATAGTCGATGACCCCGGTGTCGATCTTGCGGCGCGCTAGATGCCCCTGAAGCAGCTCGTGCATTTGCTTCAGTTTCAAATCGTCATCCGCATTCAACAGAATCTCCTCGCCCTTGAGCTCGACCCGCGAGGTTGAATTCTTGAAGTCGTAGCGCTGGCTCATCTCCCGCGTCATGTTGGCGATGGCGTTATCGACCTCCGGCAGATCGATTTGCGATACGATGTCGAAAGACGGCATGGTTTCTGGGCTCCCTCGTGCTCGCCCCATTATAGCATCGAAGGACGTCCCCAAGGACAGGTTGCCCGCCCCCGCTCCGCTGGTCGCGAAATCAACCGCGAGCAACATTATAATGGACACGGCCCGCTATAATGGAGACGGCCCGCTTCCCGGGGCGTGTGCACCCCGGGCTAGCTATCAGCTTGCCACGCGTTGCGCTATGGCGGGGCCGGCAAGGGCCCCCGGATCGGTCCGCGCTTGGTCCAGGCGCACGCGTTCGGCGTCGCGCTCCTCCAGCAGCTCCATTTTCTTCAGATCCTCGAGCGCATCGCCCAGGATCTGACGGGCCGCTTCCAGCTGCGTTTCAAGATCGACGGCCGACGCCGCAAGATTGTTGCGCCTCTGGAGGGCCGCCTTAGCGAAGGTTGGATAGGCGTAATGATTGACGTCGCTAACGCCGGCGCGCTCCTGCTCGATCGCGATCTGGCGGTCGAGGTCGATAGCCATCTGGTTGAACTCATTGATCATGAGCTCGATCTCGGCGACTTTGCGGCGCTTTTCCTCGACCTCAAAGCGCTTCAGGCGGATCACTGCGTCCCGTGACTTCATAACCTTACCCTCGTACTCGGACCCCATAGCGGAGATGTTGAAGTTGTTCAAACCTTGTGCCAGTTGCGCGAGACTGGCGATGGAGGTCCTCGCTCATTTACGGCTTGGGTGAGATATCGCGGCAGGATCGCCTGTTTGCCACGGCGCCCCGTCAATGCTCGCGCCGTCCGCAGCAATGGGATGGCGTCAGGCCCTACGCGCAAATCCAGCATGATCGCCTCGACGCAAAACCAAACGACGCGATGATCGGAGCCCCCGCTCCTCTCTGCGCCGATCTTGACTCAACGGGATTAAGGGCCGGTAAACCATATAGGTGGCATTTAACCGATGCTCACATTCGTATCGGGTCAGTTTAGTGCTCGCGTCGAAATTAGCTTTTGTTAACTATTGCCCGTTAACTTCTTGATTCGAAGTTAACCTAAGCGTTGCGTAAGGGTCAGGGGATGAGCAGGACTGCCGAGAATACGGGGGAATGAAATGCGGGTTCTTCTGATCGAGGATGATAGTGCCACCGCCCAAAGCATCGAGCTGATGCTCCAGTCGGAAGGCTTTAACGTCTACAAGACAGACTTGGGCGAAGAGGGCGTGGATCTGGGTAAGATCTACGACTACGACATCATCCTTTTGGACATCAATCTACCGGACATGAGCGGATACGAGGTGCTGAAGACCCTGCGCGTGAGCAAGGTGCAGACACCCATTCTCATCCTTTCCGGCCTTGCCGGAATCGAGGACAAGGTTCGCGGCCTCGGCTTTGGCGCAGACGATTACATGACAAAACCCTTCCATAAGGACGAGCTTGTGGCGCGGATCCACGCGATCGTGCGCCGCTCCAAGGGCCATGCCCAGTCCGTGATCCAGACGGGCGGCCTTAGGGTCAATCTCGACACCAAGACGGTCGATGTGAACGGCCAGCGGGTGCATCTGACCGGCAAGGAATATCAGATGCTGGAGCTGCTTTCCTTGCGGAAGGGCACGACCCTGACCAAGGAAATGTTCCTGAATCACCTTTATGGCGGCATGGACGAGCCGGAGCTGAAGATCATCGATGTCTTCATCTGCAAGCTGCGCAAAAAGCTCGCGGCAGCAACCGGCGGCAAGCATTATATCGAGACTGTCTGGGGTCGCGGCTACGTGTTGCGCAACCCGGAAGACGAATCGGAAGCCGCTTAGGGCTTCTGTCTTTCAAAGATTTTCGAGATTGCAAATGCCCAGGCCTCGGCCTGGGTTTTTCTTTTGGCCTGCTAGCGCGACGCCTGTGCGGACCCGGCCCTGCGACGCGCCCTCGTCCCGGCGTGCCGAAGTCGCCTCGGATCCCGACCGCTCCTCCTCGAGCCAAGCCCGTGCGGCCGCCGCCTTGGGCGACAACGCAAAGTGCCGTGGTGATCTCCCGGCACAGGCACGAAATCCGGGCTCGCCCCCGTCGTTGTCTCCGCTGCGCCTAGGACGTGATAGCCATCGCTTGACAGTTGCGCCGCGACGCGCCAGGACCTCGCGCTTGGTACAGTCATCGAAATAGATGAGGACGTTGCGGCAGAAGATGACATCGAATGTGCCGAGCGTCTCGCACTCTGCCAGAAGATTATGCTCCCGAAACTGCACCCGGGACCGCATCGCCGGACTGATCTCCCACCCGTTCACAACTTTTGTGAAGTGCTTGACGAGGAGCGAAACCGGCAACCCGCGTTGAACCTCGAATTGACTGTAAACACCGTTGCGCGCCTTGCGCAGGGCCGCAGTGGAAAAATCCGTTGCCACGATCTCAATGTTCCAGCCCACGAGGTCGCGTTGCCGTTCCGCGATTTCCATGGCGAGCGAGTACGGCTCTTGCCCGCTGGAGGCGGCGGCACACCACACCCTGATGCGCCGCGACGGCCATCGACGCGCGAACGCAACGGCTCCCCTTCCGGCTTCACAGGGCGGCGAGGTGCGAGATCGACGGCAGCTCCAACTCCTTCAGGAACGGTCGCAGCTTGCCTTCGAGCAGATGCTGCTTGTCGGCAGACAGCGTGATGCCGGAGCGTTCCTTGAGGATACGCTGCAACAGCGTGAACTCGTGCGATCTCATGCCGCTCGCCTTTGAGAAGCTTGGCATTGGTCGGGGCGATCTCTACCGGCGGCGACAATGCGGCACACGCGCCGACCGCCGCTGCGGCACCCGGCATGCCCCACACGACGCTTGAGGCTTCGTCCTGCGCAATGACGCTGCCTCCCGCGTCGGCAATGGCGCGAGCGCCGGCCGCGCCGTCGAAGCCCATGCCGGTGAGAACAATGCCCAGGGCGGCGGGCCCGAATTCCGAGGCGACACTCGCGAATAACGGATCGACCGAGGGGCGGCAGAAATGCACCGGCGGCTCGCTGCTGACGCGCAAGTGCGACACTCCCGACCGCACCACCGTCATATGGTGGTTGCCGGGCGCCACATAGATCGTTCCCGGCTTCAGCGGTTCTCCGTCCAGCCCCTCCCTCACCTCACGGCCGGTCGTGCGTTGCAGCCGTTCGGCGAGAATCGTTGTGAACATCGGGGGCATATGCTGCGCGACCAAGGTACGCGATCAAGCGACGGCGACAAAGCCCCGAGAAGCCGCCCCAAGACTTCAGGGCCGCCGGTTGAACTTCCGATGGCGATGGCCCCGGGGCGGAACGAGCGAGAGCGGCCGGCGATTGAAGCGCTCACTCGCCACCTCGCCCAACCGCGCGGTGCGCGGCTCGATGGCTTTGGCTTGATCCGAGCCGCCTAGCCCGACACGCGCGGTCCGAGTGCCTTGATCTTGCGGATCACCTCCTAATGGAAATCCGGCGATATGGTGATCTCGCGATTGTTGTCGGGCTTCGGCACATAGTCGAAGGCGCCAAGCGAAAGAGCCTAGAAGCTGATCTCCGCGTTGCGCTTGGTCGAAGTTGAGACCATCAGCACGCGCACGCCAGGCCGTGCCCTCAGCAGCAGCGGAAGTGCTTCCAAGCCGTCCATGACCGGCATCTCGATATCGAGCAGGATGACGTCTGGCGCGCTGCGCGCCACATCCTCTAGGCAACCTTGCCATTGGGATGCCGCGCCACAACCTCCAGTCCAGGCTCTTCCTCGATCCAGCGCGAAACAAGGCCGCGGACCACGGCGGAATCATCGACAACCATCACCCGCACCGGTTTATGGCGATGCATGCGCTCGCCGGGCCTGGGGGACACGAAGGAGATCGCGTCGCTGTGGGCTGGCATCGTCATGGGCGGCTCAGAGCAGACCGACCTCATGAAACTTCGCTTCGATAATATCACGGTCGAAGGGTTTCATGATGTACTCGTTGGCACCGGCGGTGATGGCGCGCGTGATGTGTTCGACGTCGTTCTCCGTCGTGCAGAAAATGACCTTGGGCGCGTTGCCGTTGCGCTCCTTGCGCAATGCGACCAGGAAGGCGATGCCGTCCATCACCGGCATGTTCCAGTCGAGCAGCACCACGTCAGGCATGGACATGCGGCACTGATCGAGCGCCTCTTGCCCATTCTCGGCTTCCGAGGAGGTAAAGCTCATCTCCTCCAGAATCCGCCGCGCTACTTTGCGGATGACGACACTGTCATCCACGACCAAGCAATGCTTCATCGCCCCTTCTCCTCGCCGTCACCTCCGACGGCAGTTAGGCAGCAACTCCCAAATGACTGAGGTCGAGCACCTTATCGACGTCAAGCACCACCATGAGGCCGCCCTCCAGCCGGTGAACGCCGTCGCAGACATGCGACCAGCGCCGATCGAGATTGACGGGTTGGCCTCGAAGGTGGCCGTCGTCAGCCAAAGCACATCACCGATGCAATCGACGAGAAGCCCATAAAGCTCGCCGCGGCCCTCGATCCCGACCGCAACTTGCGTGCGGCCGTCCGTGCTCGCAGGCAGCCCCAGACGGCGGCGAAGATCGATGGCAGTCACGATGCGGCCACGCAAATTGAGGACGCCCGCCACTTCGGGCGGCGCCAAGGGGACCGTCGAGAGCCCCTTCGGCACGAAAACATCGCGTACTCTAGCTATCCTGATCGCGAACATCTGGCCCTCAGTCGTCACGGTGACGAAGCCCTGCTTTGCCTCGGATTGACCGCCGCGTTCGCTCATGCCGCGGACCCCCACTGCCTGCAACAATTCTGAATCGTATCCATCAGGCCCAGGCGGTCGAACTTGCCGACATGGCTGAGAAAGCCCGCCTCGCGGCTGCGCTCCATGAGCTGGGATTGGCGTAGGATGAAAGCGCCACCAGCGGAATCGTCGCCCACTTTGCATCGTGCTTGAGGTGTTCGGCGAAGGCAATGCCATCCATGCCCGGCATCTCCAAATCGCTGATGATGAGATCGAAGGACTGGCCATCCTCTTTGAACGCGAGCGCTGCGTCGGCGGACTCGGCCAGCGTCACGTCGTATCCCGCGGCGGCAAGAA
>NZ_JBPCOU010000012.1:0-1597 GCF_050999895.1 Methyloceanibacter sp.
CATCATGATCGGTGAGAAGTGCGCGCGGATGGTGCTGGAAGCGGCGGCGTAGTTCTATGTGCATTCCGCCAACAAGAAGCCCGGCCGTTTCGGCCGGGCTTCTGTATCGTAACGGCTCAGCGCAAGCTCAGCACTTGTACCCCTTCTTCTTGTCAGAGCTCGTATAGGTGCAGGTCTTTCCTGCGGAGGCCTGGCTCACCGCGGCGATCTGTACGATCAAGCTCATGGTGAATGTCAAAGCCACGGCCAAAGCGAAATTGCGGATCATCGGAGCCCCTTTGTGCTGAATGCTTCGAATCGAAGCGCGCCGATGTTTGGCCATAAGGGATGAATCGGCGATTAACGCACCTTGCGGAACAAGCGCGCGCGTCACAACTTTCCCTCTCATGAGCCGTGCATTCGTCAAGGAGCCGGACGGCGGGGACGCGTTCGAAGACCTCCCCGACCGCCCGATATCGGAACATGCCAATCTGGTGACGCCGCAAGGCCTCGCGCAGATGGAGGATACGCTCGAGCGTCTGCATGAGGAGCACGGCAAGGCTCAGGTGGCGGCCGACCGGGCGGCGCTCGCCAATGCGGCGCGCGATCTGCGCTACTGGACGGCGCGCCGCTCCACCGCGCAACTCATGCCGGCGCCGGAGCAGACCGAAAAGGTGCAGTTCGGCTCGACCGTCACCATCGAGCGCGGCGACGGCCGCCGCCAGACCTGGCGCATCGTCGGCGAGGACGAGGCTGAGCCGAACGAGGGCACGCTTTCATATGTGTCGCCGGTCGCCCGCGCGCTGATGAACAAGAGTGTCGGCGACGTGGTGCAGGCGGGGCCAGGCGAAGCGGAGATTCTCGCGATACGATAATCAACGATCCTCATGGTGAGAAGCGCGCCGAAGCCTCAGCGACGGCCGGGCGTCTCGAACCATGGCGGCGACCACGAAGATCAGCCTATAGTCCTAATCTCCACTCCGTCCTGCTCACCGAAGGCGCCTCCGGAGGCATAACTTGCGGAGCAGGATGCGGCACACGCTGGCGAAAGGCGTCCCGCACCAGGGCTGCGGCGCAAAGACTCCGGCGCGGATGCGTCGCGAGAACGAAATTGAAATCCTGCACATCAGGGAATAGATGCGCCGACTGCCTGCATTGCCCTCCCGCGCGGCTCATGTTTAGGTCGCGGCCCTTCTCCCCGGAATATCCGAAAAATGGCTCGTGACGTTGTCGACCTGACCCCGATCGAATCGCGCGACGAGCTGGTCGCCTGGTTCGCGGAGGGCGTAAAGCCGAAGGCGCAATGGCGCATCGGCACCGAGCACGAGAAGTTCGCCTTCACGACCGACACACATGAGCCGGTGCCCTATGAGGGCCGCCGCTCGATCCGCTCGTTGCTCGTCGGCATGCAGCACCTGCTCGGCTGGGAGCCGATCATGGACGGGGGCAACATCATCGGCCTCGCCGACGTGACCGGTGGCGGCGCGATCTCGCTCGAGCCGGGCGGGCAATTCGAATTGTCCGGCGCGCCGCTCGAAACCATTCATCAGACCTGCTCCGAGCTGATGGCGCATCTCGCGCAATTGCGCGAGATCGCTCGGCCGCTCGGCATCGGCTT
>NZ_JBPCOU010000082.1:0-14491 GCF_050999895.1 Methyloceanibacter sp.
TCTCGATCTCGGTTTTGTTGAGCCAAAACATGCTCACGGGATAGCCCTCGCTCCGCAGCAGCGCCGTGGTCTCGGTGAGCGGCAGCCCCACGATATTGGTGTAGGAGCCGACCAGCTTCACCACGAAAGATCCTGCGATGCCCTGCACCGCATAGCCGCCGGCCTTGCCCTTCCATTCACCGCTTGCAACATAGTTGCGAATCTCCTCGTCGGAGATGTAGCGGAAACGAACGCGGGTCTCGACGACGCGTTCGCGCCACCGCTCGTCCGACGTGACGAGGCACACAGCGGTGTGCACGCGATGCGCGCGGCCGCGCAGCAGGCGCAAGGCATCGATGGCCTCCTGTTCCGTTTCGGCCTTGCCGAGCACGCGGCGGCCGACGGCGACAACAGTATCCGCGGCAAGCACCAAAGCGTTGGCGAGTTCCGGTTCCTCGCGCAAGAGCCTGCGTCCGGCCTCGGCCTTGGCGAGCGCGAGGCGGCGCACGATGTGACGCGGCACTTCACCCTTGGTCACGCTCTCATCCACGGACGCGGGACGCAGCGCGTCGGGTATGATGCCGACCTGCTCCAGCAGCGCGAGACGGCGCGGGGACGCCGACGCAAGCACGAGCTTCGGCCGCAAGCTCACGCCCCCAGACCGTGGCCGCGTCTCGGCGGTCGCAGTCTTGGCCGAGCCTGGGAGCAAGCGCCCAAGCCTATTTAAAGCGGTAAGTGATACGTCCCTTGGTAAGATCATACGGCGTCATCTCGACCAGAACCTTGTCGCCAGCAAGTACCCTAATCCGGTTCTTGCGCATACGTCCCGCCGTGTGGGCGATGATCTCGTGTTCGTTCTCGAGCTTCACCCTGAAGGTGGCGTTGGGAAGCAGTTCTGTGACCACCCCCGGAAACTCCAGCATCTCTTCCTTCGCCATAAGGCTCCTTCCAATTAACGCGTTGTGGCGGAGAATGGTCGTGTGGGCAGGCAAAATCAAGCTGGATTGCACCGCCTACACGCGTATCGGGCCCGGGCATCTTCGCCGGAATGGGATGCATAGCACATGCGTGGCCCTCGCCGCGACGCGGGGTGCGCCCGGGGTTTTGTTCAACCCTTCCCCCGAATTAGGGGGGTGGCGCGCTGAAAGGCCCAAACAGGACAAAGATGTGTCCGCGCCGACAGGATTTGTGTCGAAAGATTTCTGGACTGCCCAGGGTCAGGTTTCGTTACAAATATGTCCTCCGTGATGACGCGCCACGGCAGTAAAAAGACCGAGACGTGATTAAGTTACCGGGATTAGGCCGGACCTGGACAGCGACCATGAATGAGCTTCTGCCGCCTGAGAAGATCGAGGCCGATATCGAGGCCGTGCTGGGACTCCGCAGATCGCGGAGCTCGCGGCTTCTACAGCGGTGGCGGGCGCCGCTGTTTATCGGCCTTGCCGTTATTGCCGCTCTCGCCGGCTATGCATTTTGGCAAACCAACGGCTCGGAAAGCACGGTGCGCTATGTGACCGAGCCGGCCGCAAAGGGCGATCTCACAGTGACCGTCACGGCCACCGGCACGGTGCAGCCGACCAACGAAGTCGAGGTTTCGAGCGAGCTCTCCGGCATCATCCGCAACGTCCATGTCGACTACAACAGCAAGGTGACGATCGGCCAGACGCTCGCCGAGCTCGATACCGACAAGCTCAAGTCGAGCGTGGAAAGCTCGCAGGCGAAGCTCGTGGCGGCCAAGGCCAAGGTCAGCGAGTCCGAAGCCACCGTCCTCGAAACGAGGCTCGAAAAGGAACGCCAACAAGCCCTGGTCACCAAGAAGGTCGGCGCCGGCCAGCAGCTGGAAACCGCCGAGGCGGCCCACCAGCGCGCCCTTGCCGGGCTCGAAAGCGCCAAGGCGGACGTTTCGGCGGCCGCCGCCGATCTGGCGCTGAACGAAACCAATTTGAGCAAGGCGCGCATTCTCTCGCCCATCACCGGGGTGGTGTTGAGCCGCAACGTCGAACCGGGGCAGACGGTGGCCTCGTCTCTTCAGGCGCCCATTCTGTTCACCATTGCCGAGGACCTGACCAAGATGGAGGTCCAGGTCGATGTCGACGAGGCCGATGTCGGCAACGTCAAAGAAGGACAAAAGGCGACCTTCACCGTCGATGCCTATCCCGACAAGCAGTTCAACGCCGAGATCCGGGAACTGCGTTTTGGCTCGGAGGTCGTGCAGGCGTCGTCACGTACAAAGCCGTCTTGACCACGGATAATTCCGAACTGCTGCTCCGGCCCGGCATGACCGCGACCGCGGAGATTATTGTTGAGCATGTCGCCGACGCCGTAACCGTTCCGAACGCGGCCTTGCGGTTCTCGCCGCCGGCCGAGGTCGAGGTCGCGGATCAGAGAAATTTCCTGCAAAAGCTGCTGCCGGGTATGCCGAGATTGCGCCGACCGAGCAGCCCACAGGCGCCTTCCGGTTCGGATCGGAAAGTTTGGATCCTCGTTGACGCGATTCCGCAGGAGGTCAGCGTCACCGTGGGCCCGAGCGATGGCAAGCGCACGCACATCGTCAAGGGCGACATCGGGCCGGGCCAAGCCGTCATTGTCGATACGGCGACAGGCAAGTGACGCCAGATGGCGGCACGGCATAAGGCCAAGATTCCTCGAGCCAACCTGATCGAGCTGAGGAATGTCACCAAGCTCTATGGGCGCGGCGAAGCCCAGGTCCATGCCCTTGACGGCATCAACCTCCGCATCGGCGAAAGCGAATTCGTTGCGGTGATGGGACCCTCCGGTTCGGGCAAGTCGACGGCGATGAATATCATCGGCTGCCTCGATCAGCCCACGAGTGGCAGCTATCTGTTCAAGGGCGTGGAGGTGGGGCGGTTGGTCAGCACGCAGAGCGCCCTGCTGCGGCGAAACTATCTCGGCTTCGTGTTCCAAGGCTTCAATCTTCTGGCCCGTACGACGGCCGTCGAAAATGTCGAGCTGCCGCTGATCTATCGCGGCATGGGCTTCGAAGAACGACGCGCGCTTGCCATGAATGCTCTCGACAGGGTGGGGTTGAAGGCGCGCGCGGCTCACACCACCGGCGAGCTCTCCGGCGGGCAACAGCAGCGCGTCGCGATCGCCCGCGCCATCGTGACCGAGCCCGCAGTGCTGCTTGCCGACGAGCCGACCGGCAATGTCGATACGAAGACCAGTCACGAGATCATGGATCTTCTGGTCGGCCTCAATCGCGAGCAGAAGATCACCATCCTCATGGTCACGCACGAACCGGACATGGCGGAGTATGCCGGCCGGCTCGTGCACTTCCTCGACGGCAGGATCGAGAGCGACACGCGCAACAAGGAAGCCGCCTGATGTTCTATGAGACCTTGAAGCTCGCGATTCAAGCGATCCGGCGGAACGTGTTGCGGTCGTTCCTGACCTTGCTCGGCATCGTCATCGGCGTGTCGGCCGTCATCGCGATGGTGACCATCGGCAACGGCACGACTGCCAAAGTCACCGCCGAAATGGCCAAGCTCGGCACCAACGTGCTGTTCATCAGGCCGGGCCAATTTGGGCCTGGACGCTCGAGCGATACGGCGAAGCCGTTCAATACGCGCGATGTCGCCGCGTTACGCAGTCAGCTGAGAGGGGTACGCGCCGTCGCGCCCATGGCGCAGCAATCGGTCACCGCGGTCTATGGCTCCGAAAGCCGGACCGTCGGCGCAATCGGCACCGACAATGACTATCTCATTGCGCAGGACTGGAGCCTGATCGCGGGGCGCCAGTTCACCGACGGGGAGCTGCGCAGCGGGCGCGCTGTCTGCATCATTGGCGAGACGGTGCGGGAGAAGCTGTTCGGGTCCACCCCGGCAAGCGGGAAACGGCTCCGGATCAACAAGGTTTCCTGTGAGGTGATCGGGGTCTTGGAAGCAAAAGGCGAGTCGGGCTTCGGCACCGACCGGGACGACATCGTGCTGATGCCGCTGCGCGTGTTCCATCGGCGCATCGCCGGCAACGCGGACATCAATTCCTTAAACGTTTCAGCTTTGGACGGCGTCGATACGGCAAAGGTGCAGGCCGATATCGAGCGACTCTTGCGCGAGCGCCGCGGCATTACCAAGGGCGAGGAGGACGACTTCCGCGTTGCGGACATGAAGCAGATCGCCGAGACGCAAACGGCAACGACGGGCATCCTCACGACGCTGCTCGGCGCGGTGGCGGGCGTTAGCCTGCTGGTCGGCGGCATCGGCATCATGAACATCATGCTGGTTTCCGTCACCGAGCGCACGCGCGAAATCGGCATCAGGCTCGCCATCGGCGCGCAGGGTTCTCAGGTTTTAATGCAGTTCCTGGTGGAAGCCGTGGTGCTGTCGCTGATCGGCGGCGTGGCCGGCGTTATACTGGGACTCGGGCTCGCGGCGGCCGCGTCGGCCGGCATGGGCATCCCATTCGTGCTCGAACCGAGCATCGTGCTGGTCGCCTTCGGCTTCTCCGCGCTGGTCGGTATTGTGTTCGGCTATTTCCCGGCGAGGAACGCGGCGCAGATGAACCCCATCGAGGCATTGCGCCGCGAATAGGCGCGGGCATTCGAGACGACGGGGCGCGCCAGCGAGTGGAAAGCGCTGCCTGATCTTGCGGAACACGCCATCGCGGACTGCGCGGTAGGAATCCAGAATCTGCTCGCGGTTTCCGCTTGTCAGCGTAGGGTCTTGCGTCGGCCAGTATTCCACGCGGGCGCCAAAGGCGTGGGCGAGCTCAAGCGCGCGGTGATGTGCCTCCGGCGCCAGGGTGATGATGAGATCGAACTTGCCCTCACCGAGATTGGAGATGGACGCCGGAACGTGCCTCGACATGTCGATACCGAGCTCTTCCATGACGGCGATGGCGAAGGGATCGGCATCGCCTGGATTCACGCCGGCCGAGGCGACGTGGACGCGGTTGCCGGCGAGATGGCGGAGAATGACGGCGGCCATCGGCGAACGCACCGCGTTGCGGCTGCAGGCGAAGAGCACTCTGCCTGCCAGATCGCCCCCTGCTCCCGGCAAAGCCTCATCCTTTCCAGTGCAGGGCGCAGAGGAGAGTGAACAGGCGGCGGGCGGTGGCGATATCGACGTTGATCTTGCCCTTGAGCCGCTCCAGGAGGAGATGGCTGCCTTCGTCGTGAAGGGCGCGGCGGCCCATGTCGATGGCCTCGATGCGGGAGGCGGGCGCGGTGCGGACGGCTTGGTAATAGGTCTCGCAGACGAGGAAATAATCCTTCACCAAGCGACGGAACGGTGAGAGCGAGAGCATGACATGGACGATAGGCGCACGCTCTTTGTCGCCCACGGTGAAGACGAGGCGGTTCTCGGCCAGCGAGAGATTGAGCGTGTAAGGACCGTCGTCGCGGCCTTCCAATGCAAAGCTGTTGGCCTCGATCAGATCGAAGATGGCGACGTCGCGCTCATGCTCGACCTCCGCATTGCTGCGGCCGATGGAGTTCTCGTCGAGCGTCACCTCAATCAGGCGCGACCCTTCCGATGCGGGTGCGTCCTCCGCCATGGCTAGGACCGCGGATTCAGTCTGATCGCCACGGAGTGGCGATGCGCTTCCAGACCCTCGGCGTCGGCGAGCGTCATGGCCGCTGGCCCAAGCAGGCCGAGACTATCGGCGTCGAGCTTCAGGATCGAGGTGCGCTTCATGAAGTCGAGAACATTGAGGCCCGACGCGAAGCGGGCGCTGCGTGCCGTGGGCAGCACATGGTTGCAGCCCGCCACATAGTCGCCGATTACCTCTGGCGTATAGCGGCCGAGAAAGACGGCGCCGGCATTGTGCACGCGGTCGAGCAGCACATCGGGATTATCGGTCGCGATCTCCAGATGCTCCGGCGCGAGGCGGTCGACGATTGCGGGGGCCTCGTCGAGACTTGGCACCAGGATGATGGCGCCGAAATTCCGCCAGCTCTGGCGCGCGATGTCGGCGCGCGGCAGAACAGCGAGTTGCGCATCGACTGCCTTCGCCACGGCGCGGGCAAAGCCGGAGTCGTCGGTGATGAGGATCGATTGTGCGGCCGCATCGTGCTCGGCCTGCGCCAAGAGATCGGCCGCGATCCAGGCGGGATCGTTGCCGCCATCGGCGATCACCACCACCTCCGTCGGCCCCGCCACCATGTCGATGCCGACAGCGCCGAAGACCTGGCGCTTGGCGGCGGCGACATAGGCGTTGCCCGGGCCGACGATCTTGGCCACGGGGGCGATCGTCTCGGTGCCATAAGCGAGCGCGGCGATGGCCTGCGCACCGCCGATGCGATAGATCTCGTCGACGCCGGCAAGCTCCGCTGCAAGCAGCACGAGAGGATTGAGCTTGCCCTCCAGCGCCGGCACGACCATGGCAATGCGCGGCACGCAAGCGACCCTGGCGGGGACGGCATTCATGAGCACCGAGCTCGGGTAGCTCGCTGTGCCGCCCGGCACGTAGAGGCCCGCGGACTCAACCGACGTCCAGCGATGCCCGAGCTCCACGCCTTGCGCGTCGGTGTAGCGGTCGTCGCGCGGAAGCTGGCGGCGGTGATGATCGAGAATGCGCGCATGGGCAAGCGTGAGCGCCGCAATCGTCGCGGGCGGGACGGCGGCGCAGGCGGCTGCAATCTCCTCAGGCCGGACGCGGATGCCGGTGTCGCGGAGATCGAGCCTGTCGAAACGCAAGGTAAGATCGATCAGCGCCGCATCGCCCTCTTTGCGCACGCGCGCGATGATGGCTGCGACGTCGGCGTCGACGTCCTCGGCGCTTTCGCGCTTCGCGCCCAAAAGTTCGGTGAAGCGACTTTCGAAATCCGCCGCGCTGCTCTCAAGCCGCAAGACCATGGCGGGTGCTTAGGAGCCGGCTTCGCCGCCGGGTTCGAGACCCGGATGCTGCGGTTTGGAGTGCGTCGGCCATTCGAGCCCGAGATCCCTGAGCTCGGCCTCGATGCATTCGACCTGGAGCTGAACGGCGGCATCGCCGGAAAAGGTCAGGGTAATGAGGCCGCCCGGCGGATCGACCGCTTCGAACTGTATGGCCAGGAGCGACAGGACGCGGGTGTCGGCCGACGGCACATTCTTGATCTGCGCGCGCAGGACGCGGTCGAAGCGAAGCGCGGTGCGGCGGCGCTGAAAATCGGCGTCTTCGGCCTCCCTGGCCACCTTCTCCCAGTCGAAGCGATTGAGAATGGCGGCGAAGCGCTTCTGCGAGGGCACATAGGCCATGTCCGCCACTCGCATCACCGCATCCTGCAGGTGCGCGGACACGACACCGAGGTCTTCCTCGTCGAACGCGATGAGCTTCAATTGGGTCATGGCAAAGCCGCTTCTCTTTGCATGGGGCGTAGCACGCTCAGGCGCCGCGGGAAACGACGAAGCCTACCCGAAAAGCGCGGCTAGCTGGAAAGCCGGTCGATCTGAGCGCCGCATCGGCGGAGCTTGTCCTCGATGCGCTCAAAGCCGCGGTCGAGGTGATAGACACGGCCGATAAGGGTCTCGCCTTGGGCGGCAAGCCCGGCGATAACCAAAGATACCGAGGCACGCAAGTCCGTCGCCATGACTTGGGCGCCGGTCAGGCCCTCCACGCCGGTGACAAAGGCGGTATCGCCCTTGAGGTCGATGCGGGCGCCGAGCCGCGCCAGCTCCTGAACGTGCATGAAGCGGTTCTCAAAAATGGTCTCGCGAATGGTGGACGTGCCGCATGCCTTGCACATGAGCGCGATGAGCTGCGCCTGAAGATCGGTGGGAAAACCGGGAAACGGCTGCGTCTCGACCGTGACCGGCTCTAGGCCACCGCCATTCCGCGCCACTCTGAGCCCGGTCGGCGTCTCCTCGATCTCCACACCGGCCTTGCGCAAAAGGACCAGCGCCTCTTCGAGAAGATCGAAGCGGGCGCCTTCGAGAAACACCTCGCCGCCGGTCATGGCCACGGCCATGGCGTAGGTGCCGGTTTCAATGCGATCCGGCAGCACGGCGTGTTCGGCGGCATGCAAAGCATCGACGCCTTGAACCTGGAGCGTCGCGGTGCCGATGCCTTCGATCTTGGCACCCATCTCCGAGAGACAGTTGGCGAGATCCATGACCTCGGGCTCGCGCGCCGCGTTCGCAATCAGCGTTTCGCCGCGAGCGAGCACCGCCGCCATGAGGGCGTTATGGGTGGCGCCGACGGATACTTTCGCCAGTTCCACGCGCGCGCCGCTCAGGCCCTTGGGCGCGCTGGCAAGGACATAACCGCCTTCAAGATCGATGGTGGCGCCGAGCGCCTTCAACGCGTCGAAATGGAGATCGACCGGCCGCGTGCCAATGGCGCAGCCGCCGGGAAGCGACACCTTGGCCACGCCGCAACGCGCGAGCAGCGGCGCCAGGACCCAGAAGCTCGCCCGCATGCGGGCAACCATGTCGTAGGGCGCCGTGGTGTCGACGATCTGCGCCGCGGTGAGTTTGAAGGTCTGGCCGTCGCTCTTACGCTGGCCGGCCTTCTTGCCGACCACGGTTACGTCGATGCCGTGATTGCCGAGGATTCGGGACAGGAGCGTGACGTCCGCAAGACGCGGCACGTTGTGCAGCGTCAGCGTCTCCTCGGTGAGGAGGCTTGCGATCATCAAAGGCAGCGCAGCGTTCTTAGCACCGCTGATCGGTATGATGCCGTTCAAGCGCTCGCCGCCGACAATGCGGATACGATCCATCGGATTGTTGCTCCTCGCGCGTCTCAGCGACGCGCTCCCCACGGCCCAGGATATGGGCGAACGCTTAATTTGGCCCTTTTAGAGAGGGGTCTGTCCCCTTATCATCTGGCGGAATTGGGGCGGGGCTGTGCCTGGCGCGGGCTTGGGCCTTGCGTTTAGCCAGATTGGCGCGAAGCTGATCGGCCAGCCGGTGGCGGCGCCGCTCCGGACCGCCTGCCACCTTTTCGCGTTTCCCACCAAAATTGTCTCTGTTAACGGCCATTACCCACGCCTTGGAATCTTGTCTGCGTGGTCTTATAGCATGGCCGCAAGGGCCAGAGCGCAACTTGCGTGGGCGAAATGCCTATGGCAGGGTCCCCGCCGGGAGCGGGCCGGTATTTTCGGGCCCCCCTTTAGCCGCCATAGCTCAGTGGTAGAGCACGTCATTGGTAATGACGGGGTCGGTAGTTCAATCCTACCTGGCGGCACCATTCCTTTCGCAGCAAGGGTCACGCGGCAGTGACTTGACCGCGACGCAGACCCCAAGCTAAGCCTTGAGGGTCATGCCGAAAGGTCTTCGCGCGCTCATTGTTGTCATGGCTGCCGCCGCGGTCGCCGTCCTGCCGTTGGCCGGGGGCATCGTTCATGCCGCGCCGCACGCCATCACGGAAGTGGCCTCTTCCATGACCGAGCATGGCGATTGCTGCGATCACGGCACGCTTTGCGAAAGGAAGAAACCCGACGGTTGCGGGTCGACTGCCGCCTGCGTGGTCAAATGCACCACCCTGTCCGCGACCGTTACGGCCACGCAAGCGGCGAGCCGCCTCTCCCTTGTCGGCGAGAAGACGAACTTCGTCGTCGAGAGCCTGGGCTCCGTCCGGGACAATCCCCCTTCGCCGCCTCCACGCGTCTGAACCTCAGTGAAGCTGTGTTGCCTTGCGCGAGTGCTTGCTCGCGCCGGTGCCGCACGCGCTCATCCTCTGCCGCTCCGCGACAGAGGCCCGTCACACGTGGATTCGGAGACGCGCCATGAGGCGTCTGAACAGTATCGCGATGCTGGCTCTCGGGATCGCCGCCGGCACGGCCGGGAGCTATTGGTTTGTGCATCGGGACGGCCCTGACGCGAACCAAGCCGTTCCAGCGCGGACTGCGCCGGCAAAAGACGGGCGCGCCATCGTCCATTACCGCAATCCCATGGGACTGCCGGACATTTCGCCGGTGCCTAAGAAGGATTCCATGGGGATGGACTACATACCGGTTTACGCGGATGAAGCCGATGTTATGGGCACCGTCCGGATCAGCCCCGACAAAATCCAACGCAGCGGTGTGCAAACCGAGAAGGTTGAGGCTCGCGTCGTCTCGCGCAGCGTCCGCGCAGCCGGCACCGTGGAGCACGACGAGTCGCTTTTGACAATCTTCACGGTGCGCTCGGATGGCTACATCGAAGAGTTGTTCGTGAACAAGACCGGCCAGCACGTCAAAGCCGGCGAGCCGTTGTTCCGTTTCTACAGCCCGCAAATTCAGCTTGCGCAAGCCGACCTCCTGGTCTCTCTCCGCGCGGAAGGCGCGTATTCGAAGGCAGAAGTGAGCCGGAATCTCGCCGGCGCTATGCAGAAGTTGCGGAACCTAGACGTGCCTCAGGCCCGCATTGAAGAGGTTCGCAAGACCAAGACCAATCCAAGGACACTAGACTGGCCTTCGCCAGCGACCGGAGAGGTGATCGCAAAGAAGGTCATCGATGGCCAGCGCGTAATGGCGGGAGACGAACTCTTTCGCATCGCCGACCACTCCCACGTCTGGGTCGTCGCTGGTGTGGCCGAGGCAGACATTGGCGACCTGAAGGCCGGCACGAAGGTCACGGTTACGCTCAGAGCCTTTCCCAACACGCCGCATCAAGGCGAAGTGACCTTCATCTATCCAGAAATGATGAAGCCGGAGACGCGGACCGTCTCCGTTCGGATCGAGTTGCCAAACCCCGACGGGCTGATGAAGCCTGGAATGTATGCCGATGTGCTGTTCCATCCCGGCGCCGATGCACCGGCCGTCATCGCCATTCCGCTGAGTTCAGTGATCGACAGCGGCACGCGCCAGGTCGTCCTTATCGCCAAGGGGGAAGGAAGGTTCGAGCCGCGTGCGGTCAAGCTTGGCCGGCGAGGTGAAGGTTACGCCGAAGTGCTCGAGGGCGTGAACAAGGGCGAGGAGGTCGTCACCTCGGCCACCTTCCTTATCGACGCCGAGAGCAACCTAAAGGCCGCGTTGCAGGCTTTCACCCAGCAGGAGGCAAAGCCATGATCGCGAGCATCATTCGCTGGTCGGCGCGGAACGTCTTTCTTGTCGGTCTGGCGACGGTCTTTATCACCGTTGCCGGCATCTATGCGGTGTCGAAGGTGCCGCTCGACGCCATCCCCGACCTCTCTGACGTCCAGGTCATCGTCTACACCGAGTATCCGGGCCAGGCGCCGCAAGTGGTTGAGGATCAGGTCACCTATCCGTTGACCACGGCCATGTTGACAGTGCCAAAGGCGCATGTCGTGCGCGGCTTCTCCTTCTTCGGCGTGTCCTTCGTCTATGTGATCTTCGACGACGGCACTGACATTTACTGGGCGCGGTCGCGCGTGCTCGAATATCTGAGTGCCGCCGCGAAAGACCTGCCCGCCGGCATCACGCCGGAACTCGGCCCCGACGCGACCGGCGTCGGCTGGGTCTATCAATATGTGCTGCGCGGCGCGCAACAGAACCTCGCCGAGCTCCGCACCATCCAGGATTGGTATGTGCGCTTCGGCCTCGCCAAGGCGCAAGGCGTGGCCGAGGTCGCTTCCGTCGGCGGCTTCGTCAAGCAATACAGCGTCATCGTCGATCCGCGCCGGCTGCAGGCGCTCGGCATCCCGCTTGCCAAGATCAAAGACGTCATCCGCGACAGCAATATGGATGTCGGCGGCCGCACGGTCGAGCTTTCCGAGCACGAATATATGGTGCGCGGCCGGGGCTACCTCGCGAGTCTCGACGATCTCGAGCAGATCGTCGTCAAAAGCGAGGGCGGCGTGCCGGTGCTGCTCAAAGACGTCGCCCGTGTCGAGCTGGCGCCCGACGAGCGCCGCGGCATCACCGAGCTGAACGGCGAGGGCGAGGTGGTCTCCGGCATAGCCATGCAGCGCTTCGGCGAGAATGCGCTGTCAGTCATTCAGCACACCAAGGACCGCATCGCCGAGATCGCGCCGAGCCTGCCCGAAGGCGTCAGCATCGAGGCGGTCTATGACCGCTCCGATCTGATCTACCGGGCCATCGATACGTTGAAGCGGACGCTTATCGAGGAAAGCCTCATCGTCGCGTTTGTTTGCGTGATCTTCCTGATGCATGCGCGCAGTGCGCTGGTCGCCATCATCACGCTGCCGCTCGGTATCCTCATGGCCTATATCTGCATGTGGGCGCTCGGCCTCTCGTCCAACATCATGAGCCTCGGGGGCATCGCTATCGCCATCGGTGCCATGGTCGACGCCGCCATCGTCATGATCGAGAACGCCCATAAGCGGCTTGAGCGGGCGCCTCCCGGCAAGCCGAGAACCGAGACCATCATCGAGGCCGCCGTCGAGGTCGGGCCGGCGCTGTTCTTCAGCCTGCTCATCATCACCGTTTCCTTCCTGCCGATCTTCGCGCTCGAAGCGCAGGAAGGCCGCATGTTCAAGCCGCTCGCCTATACCAAGACCTTCGCCATGGGCGCCGCGGCGCTGCTGTCGATCCTGGTTGTACCGGCGCTGATGGTGATCTTCGTGCGCGGGCGCATCATGCCGGAGCACAAAAATCCGGTGAACCGGTTCCTGATCTGGATCTACCGTCCGGTGATCGAACTGGCTCTGAAGCTCAAGGCGGTCACCATCGTGATCGCGCTTGTCGTGCTCGGCGTGACGCTGTGGCCCGCCTCCAAGATCGGCAGCGAGTTCATGCCAAATCTCAATGAAGGCACGCTGCTTTACATGCCGACCACGCTGCCGGGCCTTTCGGTGACCAAGGCCGCGGAGCTGATGCAGACCCAGAACAAGATCATCAAGAGCTTTCCCGAGGTGGAGTCCGTCTGGGGCAAAGCCGGCCGCGCCTCCACCGCCACCGACCCGGCGCCGATGGAGATGTTCGAGACGGTGATCAACCTCAAACCGGAAAGCGAGTGGCGCGATGGTGCCACCATCGACACACTCATCGCCGAGATGGACAAGTCGCTGCAATTCCCCGGCGTGTCCAACGCGTGGACGATGCCCATCAAGGCGCGCATCGACATGCTGGCGACCGGCATCCGCACGCCGGTCGGCATCAAGGTCTTCGGCAAAGATCTCGGCGAGATGGAGAAGCTGGCCCGAGATATCGAAGCTGCGGTCCGCACGGTGCCGGGTACGACAAGCGCCTATGCCGAGCGTGCCATCAGCGGCTACTACGTGAATATCGACCCCGACCGGGCCCAGCTCGCCCGCTATGGGCTCATGGTCGGTGACGTGCAAAACGTCATCGCCATGGCGCTCGGCGCTCAGCCGGTGACGACGACAGTGGAGGGACGGGAGCGTTATACCGTCGCCATCCGCTACCCCCGGGACTACCGGAACAACCCCGAAGCCATCGGGAGCGAGGTGCTCATACCGACCCCTGCCGGCGGGACCGTGCCCTTGAGCGAGGTGGCCAAGGTGAGCCTCGGGCAAGGCCCATCGATGATCCGCACCGAGGACGCCCAGCTCGCGCTCTATATCTTCGTCGACTTCCGCGACCGCGATATCGGCAGCTATGTCGCCGATGCGCAAAAAGCGGTGGCAAGTCAGGTGGACTTTCCGCCCGGCTACTACATCACCTGGAGCGGCCAGTTCGAGTATCTCGAACGCGCCAAGCAGCGGCTCGCCATCGTGGTGCCGCTGACCCTGCTGATCATCTTCCTGCTGCTTTACTTGAACTTCCGCCGCGTGACCGAGACGTTGATCGTCATGCTGTCGGTGCCTTTTGCGCTGGTCGGCGGGCTGTGGCTGATGTGGTGGATCGGCTTCAATTTCTCAGTGGCGGTCGTTATCGGCTTTATCGCGCTGGCGGGCGTCGCCGCGGAGACCGGAGTAATCATGCTGATCTATCTCGATGGCGCGCTGAAGGAGCAAAAACAACGATGCGAGCTTGAGAAACGGCCTTTCGGACCCGGCGATCTTCACGCCGCGATCATGATCGGGGCGGTTGAGCGCGTGCGGCCCAAGATGATGACGGTCGCGGCCATCATGGCAGGTCTGTTGCCCATCATGTGGAGCCACGGTGCGGGGTCGGAGGTAATGCAGCGCATCGCCGTGCCGATGATCGGCGGCATGGTGTCATCGACGGTGCTGACGCTCGTCGTCATTCCCGTCGTTTATGCGCTCGTAAAAGGGTTCGGGTTGCGTCAGCCGCGCCTTCAGACGGCGGGCGCAAAGACGGGTCTCGCCCGCCCCTAGGAACGGCCTACGACCCGAAGGACTGCGCCTAGAGCTTAAAATCCGGAGAACCGAGACGGATGCCGCGAAATTGTCATTGCGCAGCCTCGCCTCGATCCATCGATGCGCGGGAACGCACAGAATCGCGAGCGCGACGGCCCACACCAAAGCGGGGCAGAAACGGCAACAGCAGGCGAAATCAGAGATAGATCCCGGCAATGGTGAGGGCGAGGAGAACGAAGGAGCGCAAGCGGGCGCGCGAACCGAGCTGGAGGTTTCGTGTGTGTTCGGCGTCGTTGTCCTGATCAGCCATGCGGATCGAAATCAAGCAGCGCCCGTGCTCAGCGATTGAAGAGCGAATAGGCAGCGTAGCAGAGTGTTATGGCAAGGATCGGCCTTAACAGCCATTCCGGGGCAACGCCGGCGAGCCGCGTGCCGAGCAGGATGCCCG
>NZ_JBPCOU010000013.1:0-8249 GCF_050999895.1 Methyloceanibacter sp.
TCATGCTGGTCGGCTTGCAGGGCTCGGGCAAGACCACGACCGCCGCCAAGCTCGGCCGCCGCATCGAGGCGCGCGAGAAGAAGAAGGTGCTGATGGCGTCGCTCGATACGCGGCGGCCTGCGGCGCAAGAGCAGCTCCGCGTGCTCGGCGAGCAGACCGGCGTCGCGACGCTGCCCATCGTGCAGGGCGAAGGCCCGGCCGCGATCACGAAGCGCGCCGTCGCGGAAGCCAGACGCGGCGGCTTCGACGTGCTGATCCTCGACACCGCCGGCCGCACCCATATCGACGACGAGCTCATGGAAGAGACGGCCGAGATCGAGCGGATCGGCAGGCCGCACGAGACCTTGCTCGTCGCCGACGCGCTCACCGGTCAGGACGCCGTTAATCTCGCCAAGAGCTTCGACGAGCGCGTGTCGCTGACCGGCATCGTGCTCACCCGCGTCGATGGCGACGGTCGGGGCGGCGCCGCTCTCTCCATGCGCGCCGTCACCGGCAAGCCCATCAAGCTCATCGGCGTCGGCGAGAAGCTCGACGCGCTGGATGAGTTTCAGCCTGACCGCATCGCCGGCCGCATTCTCGGCATGGGCGACGTGGTCGGCCTCGTGGAGAAGGCGATCGAGACCGTCGAGATCGATAAGGCGGAGCGGATCGCGCAGAAGGTCAAGAAGGGCACCTTCGACCTGGAAGATCTCGGCGACCAGCTGAAGCAGATGCAGAAGCTCGGCGGCATGGGTTCGATCCTCGGCATGCTGCCGGGTATCGGCAAGATCAAGAAGCAGATCGATTCCGCCAAGCTGGACGAGACCATTCTCAAGCGTCAGCAGGCGATGATCGGCTCCATGACGAAGGCCGAGCGCAAGAACCCGAAACTGCTGAATGCCTCGCGCAAGAAGCGCGTCGCGGCCGGTTCCGGCACCTCCGTGCAGGACATCAACAAGCTCGTGAAGATGCACCGGCGGATGGCCGACATGATGAAGGCCATGGGCAAGAAGCGCGGCATTTTGAGCTCGATGTTCGGTGGCGGTCCGCCGCCCGAGCTCCCGCCCGATCTGGCGCAAGGCGAGCTGCCGCAAGCTGGCCTGCCGCCATTGCCTCCGGGTGCCTTTCCCGGCGGCCTGCCAGGTCTTCCCGGCGGCTTCTCCGGCGGAATCCCGCGCGGGCTCCCCGGCCTACCGAAAACAAAGAAGCGATAAACCACCTCACCTAGGAGAACGAACCCATGTCACTGAAAATCAGGCTGGCCCGCGCCGGCGCCAAGAAGCGGCCTTACTACCGCATCGTCGTTGCCGATTCCCGCATGCCGCGCGACGGCCGCTATATCGAGAAGATCGGCACCTATAACCCGCTGCTGCCGCGCGATGGACAGCGTGTGACCCTGCTTGAGGAGCGCGTGCAGCATTGGCTCGGCGTGGGCGCCCAGCCGACCGACCGCGTGCTGCGCTTCCTCGACGCGGCCGGCATCCGCAAGCGCGATGCCCGCAACAATCCTGAGAAGGCCCAGCCGGGCAAGAAGCGCGTGGAGCGCGAGGAAGCCCGCAAGGTCGCCGACGAGGAGAAGGCCAAGGCTGCGGCCGATGCCGAGAAGGCTGCTGCCGAAGTTGCCGCCAACCCGCCGCCGCCCGAGCCGGTGCCCGAGGCCGAAGCTGCACCGGAGGCCGAGGCCGAGGCCGAAGCCCCTGAAGCTGAAGCCGCAGCTCAGGCTCCTGCCGCCGAAGCCGAATCACCCGCGGCTGAGGCTGAGGCTGAAGGGAAGACCGAATAGCGTTGCCGAAACCGCGCCAGTCAAGATCGGCCGCAACAAACTCACCGCTCCCCCCTTGTGGGGGAGCACGCGCTCATACGCGCTCGAGCAGCGCGAAGCGCGGTAGCGCTAACGAAGACATGCGCGCGGAGGGGGGTCTCCGTGACCGACGCACCTTCGGATGACCGCCTGCTCATGGGTGAGATCGGGGCCGCCCAAGGTCTCAAGGGAGAGGTGCGCCTTCGCTCCTACACCCAAGACCCTGCTGCCATCGCGGAGTATGGTCCGCTCGAGGACGGAGCAGGCGTTCCACGCATCGAGATCGAGAGCGTGCGCGTGACGCCGAAGGCGCTGGTCGCACGCATCAAGGGTGTCACGACACGCGAGGGCGCGGAAGCGCTGAACGGCACCAAGCTCTATCTGGCGCGCGCGCTGCTGCCGGAGAACGCCGAGGATGAATGGTATCAGGCCGACATGATCGGCCTTGCCGTTCTCGACCGGGAAGGCGAAGTTCTAGGGCGGCTGGTCGCGGTGCATAATTTTGGCGCGAGCGACCTGCTCGAGATCCAGCGCGCCGATGGCGCCCCCAATGTTCTCGTGCCCTTCACCCAGAGCACCGTACCTGAGGTCGATATCGAAGGCGGCAAGCTCGTCCTCGTCCCGCCGGAGGGTCTATTCGAGGATGTTGGTCGCCCCGGCGATGATGAAGGTGGGGAAGGCTGATCTCGTCATCCCGACGAAAGTCGGGATCCATTGGCACAGCTCTAATCCATCTGGATTCCGGCTTTCACCGGAATGACGTAAGGATTTACGCCTCAAGAGTAGAACCAGCGGCGTTGCATGAGTAGAAGTGAAACGATCATGGCCAGCACGCGCGACGCGCCGCTTTTTGCATGGCTCGGGCCGCTCGCCCTCTTCGCCGAACTTGGCACGAGCTTCTATCCGCGCCCAGTCCGCCGCAGGCTGATCATCGTCAACGTGATGGCCTTTCTGATCGCCCTCTTTTCGGCGGTCTACGCGATCGTCTTCACCGTCTGCGGCGCAGCGCTGTATTGGCCGCTGATCGTCGCCAATCTCATTTTGGTGGTCGTCGCGCTCCTCATTCCGCTTGCTCACCGCATCAACGACATCGCGGCGGCGCTCCTCCTCGCCTTTGCCGAGTTCGTCGCGCTCTTCTTCTTCGTGTGGGCCTTGGGGCGCGACTCCGGCATTCAGATCAACTACATCATCGCCGCCGCCGTCGCGTTCGCGCTCTACGGCCTGTCGCATCTGCGTATCGTGCTCGGCGTAAGCGCAATCGCCTTGGCGCTGCATCTGTCCGCCTGGTTTTTGTTTCCACCGGAGCGGGCTTTGATCGCCGCCAACCCGGTCTTGCTCGCCAATCTCTACGTGTCGTCCGCGGTCACGACCTTTGGCATCATCGCGCTGAGCGTCGGTTACGCGTTCACGGTCGCGGAGCGCGCGCGCGCCGAGGCGGACGCTCTTCTGGCCAACATCCTTCCCGAGGCGATCGCCGACCGGCTGAAGGAACGCCCCGGCGTCCGCGTTGCCGATAGCGTTGCCGAAGCCTCCGTGCTGTTCAGCGATCTCGTGGGCTTCACGGCCCTTGCTCGGCAACTCGGCGCGGAGCGCACTGTGCATCTTCTCGACGAGATCGTGACTGAGTTCGACAGGCTGGCGGCGGCGCACGGCGTTGAGAAAATCAAGACCATCGGCGACGGCTACATGGCGGTTGCCGGTGTCAGCGCCCCGCAGCCGGACCATCTGCTGCGGCTTGCGCGCATGGCGCTGCGCCTGCCGGGGCTGGTACAGCGGCTCTCCTCCGCTCATGGTGTCGATATGAAGATCCGCATCGGCATCGCCGGAGGTCCGGTGATGGCGGGCGTGATCGGCGCCGACAAGTTCTCCTACGACGTCTGGGGCGAGACGGTGAATCTCGCTTCGCGTCTGGAGTCGCACGGATTGCCCGGCGAGATTCAGGTTTCTCACGCGGTCAGGGAAGCGCTTGGCGACGGCTTCGTGTTCGAGGCGCGCGGGTCTATTGAGGTGAAGGGCGTCGGGCAACTGGAAACCTGGCTCCTCAAGGAGGAGCGCGGCGATTGCGCGCGCGAAGGAGCCCGTCACGCATGACCACAATTTGGCGCGCCTCCGTTCTCACCATCTTCCCTGACATGTTTCCGGGACCGCTCGGCATGAGCCTCGCCGGCAAGGCGTTGTCGGAGGGCAAATGGTCCCTCGGCCTCACCGACATTCGCGACTTCGCCACCGACAAACATCGCTCCGTGGATGACACCCCGGCAGGCGGAGGAGCCGGCATGGTCATGCGCGCCGACATCGCCGCCGCCGCGGTCGATGCCGCCCGCGCCGCGATGCCTGCCGAAACCGCGACCCTCTATCTGTCGCCGCGCGGCAGGCCGTTCACGCAAGCCCGAGCCCGCGACCTCGCCTCCGGCCCCGGCGGCATCCTCCTTTGCGGGCGGTTCGAAGGCAGTGACGAGCGCGTGCTCGAAGCCCGCGACATCGAGGAGATCTCTATCGGCGACTATGTGCTCTCCGGCGGCGAGCTCGGCGCCATGGTCCTGATCGATGCCTGCGTCCGGCTCCTGCCGGGCGTCGCCGGCAACGAAGTCTCCCTCGGTGACGAGAGTTTCGCCGAGGGGCTTTTGGAATATCCGCACTTCACCCGTCCGCGCGACTGGGAGGGGCGCTCGATCCCCGAGGTGCTGCTTTCCGGCGATCATCGCAAGATCGCGGAGTGGCGGCGGGAACAGGCCGAAAAACTCACCAAAACCCGCCGCCCCGACCTATGGGACCGGAAATCGAAGGGTTGAACCGCAATTGCGCGTCAAATCCCCTCAAATCCCCGCATTTCCCCCGCAATTGCATCGACAAAGGCTGCTTCCTGGGCTAGGAACCCTACGCGGGCGGGCGTTGCCGGCGCAATCTGGCTCAATCAAAAAGAATGGCGTTCGCCCGATGGCCAAAGGCCACGGCAGGCGCCCGTGAAAGGTACGGCTATGAATATTATCGAGCAGCTCGACAAAGAGCAGCTGGACGCTCTCCAGAAGAAGCGCAAGATCCCGGAATTCGGCCCCGGCGACACCGTCCGCGTCAATGTCAAGGTGGTCGAGGGCGAGCGCTCCCGCGTGCAGGCCTATGAAGGCGTCTGCATCGGCCGCGCCGGCGGCGGCATCAACGAGAACTTCACCGTCCGCAAGATTTCCTATGGCGAAGGCGTCGAGCGCGTCTTCCCGGTGCATTCGACGCTGATCGATTCCATCGAGGTCGTGCGCCGCGGCCGCGTGCGCCGCGCCAAGCTCTATTATCTCCGTGGCCGCCGCGGTAAGGCCGCGCGTATCCCTGAGCGCCAGGACCAGAGGACCGGCAAGAAGGGCGCCGAGACCTTCAAGGGCTTCAAGAAGCCGAAGGGCGAGGCCGACGATCTCAAGCTCATTCAGGGCCTCATGCCGGCGACCGAGAAAGAGCTCAACAAGCTTGGCATTATCAAGTTCGAGCAGATCGCGAACCTGACCGACGACGAGATCGCCAAGCTCGACGAGACCCTGAAGCTCGACGGCGCCATCGAGAACGACGACTGGGTGGCCAAGGCTGTTGAACTCATGGCCGAGACGACGGCCGGCGAGGTCCCCGCCGAGGACGACGAGGCGGAAGGCGAAGACGCCGCGACGGACGCCGCTGAGACGAAAGCTCCTAAGGCAAAGAAGGCGCCCAAGAAGAAGTCCTCCAGGACGCCCAAGAAGGGCTCGTCCCCGGCATAGGACTTGGCCGGCATGCCCGGCCATCCACGCTTTCTTCTCCTGCGGCCTGTAAGGCGGGGTGTCCGGCATGAAACCGGCACGGCGCGATGCCGTGGCGACCTTGGCAATCCACGACCCAAGCTCTATTTGAGGTGTAGAATTTCGCTGAATTCCATATCACGACAAGACCAACAATGACCAAGCCCCGCACCCTTTACGACAAGATCTGGGACGAGCACGTCGTCCATGAGGCGCCCGACGGCACCTGCCTGCTCTATATCGACCGCCATCTCGTGCATGAGGTCACGAGCCCGCAGGCCTTCGAGGGCCTGCGCATGGCCGGCCGCAAGGTGCGCGAACCGAAAAAAACGCTCGCCGTGGTCGATCACAACGTGCCCACCACCGATCGCAGCCTTGGGATCGACGACCCCGAGTCGGCCTTGCAGATCGAGACGCTTGCCGGAAACGCCAGGGAATTCGGCATCGACTATTTCGGCGAGCGGGATAAGCGGCAAGGCATCGTTCACATCATCGGCCCCGAACAGGGCTTCACGCTGCCCGGCACCACCATTGTCTGCGGCGATTCCCACACTTCGACCCACGGCGCCTTCGGCGCGCTCGCCCACGGCATCGGCACGAGCGAGGTCGAGCATGTCCTCGCCACACAGACGCTGATCCAGCGCAAGGCCAAGAACATGCGCGTCCGCGTCGACGGCAGGCTGCCGCCGGGCGTCACCGCGAAGGACATCATCCTCGCCATCATCGGCGAGATCGGCACCGCCGGGGGCACCGGCTACGTCATCGAATATGCCGGCGAAGCGATCCGCGCGCTTTCGATGGAGGGCCGCATGACGATCTGCAACATGTCGATCGAAGGCGGGGCTCGCGCAGGACTGATCGCGCCCGACCAGAAGACGTTCGACTATATCAAGGGCCGGCCCCGCGCGCCGAAGGCCGCCGCGTTCGAAATGGCGCAGCGCCATTGGGAGACGCTCTATTCAGACGAGGATGCCGTCTTCGACCATGAGATCGTGCTGCACGCGGAAAAGCTGCCGCCGCTCGTGACCTGGGGCACGAGTCCCGAGCAGGTCGTGTCCATTTCCGGCCGTGTGCCGGTGCCGTCCGAGATCGCGGACGAAAGCAAGCGAACGGCAGCCGAACGATCGCTCGACTATATGGGCTTGAAGGGCGGCGAGAAGATCACCGACATTGCGCTCGACCGCATCTTCATCGGCTCGTGCACCAATGGCCGTATCGAGGATCTGCGCGAGGTCGCGCGGATTGTCGAAGGCCGCAAGATCAGCGCCAATCTGAGCGCCATGATTGTTCCGGGCTCGGGCCTGGTAAAGGAGCAGGCGGAAGCCGAAGGCTTGGACAAGATCTTCAAGGAGGCAGGGTTCGAATGGCGGGAGCCCGGCTGTTCGATGTGCCTCGGCATGAACCCTGATCAGCTCGCCCCGCGCGAGCGTTGCGCCTCAACATCGAACCGCAATTTCGAGGGCCGTCAGGGCCGGCTCGGCCGCACCCATCTGGTGTCCCCCGTGATGGCGGCAGCGGCCGCGATCGCGGGACGCTTCGTCGACATCCGGGAATGGCGCTAAGCCTTGAATGGTAAGCAGACCCACCCCCCCCCGTCCTCCCCTCATCATCGGGATCACGGCGACCTTTCTCTGGTTCGGATTTCTAGCGGGCTATCTCGCGCTTTCGTGGTCGCGCATCGCCATCCTCGAGCCGGACGCATTCGGCGACTTCCTGGCCGGCTGGTTCGCCCCGCCCGCCTTTTTCTGGCTCATGATCACTGTCTGGCTGCAACGTGAGGAGCTCGCCGCGCAGCGCGAGGAGCTCGCCCGCAGTACCATGGTGCTGGAAGCCCAGTCCAAGCGAGTCAGGTCGATCTCCTTTTTGGCATCGACGAGTTTTACGCGCAGCGGCTGTCCTACCATCTCGATCAGATCCTGACGTCCGGCGGCCTTTACACCAGCGACGCCGAAAGAGATCGAACCTGGGATCTGTTCTCGCGCGGCAACCGCCTCATCATTGCCCGGCACCTCCTCAATAAGCTGAGGCGGCCTGGCCACGAAGACGAGGTCGCCGACGCTTTGCGCGGAGCCCTATCGCAAGAGGGGCTGCGATCCATCATCTCTCTCACGCCTCGCGGCCTACTCCCGCCTCGTTGACGACTATAAGCGCAAAATTGCCGCGCTCGGCGAGCAGCCGGAGGAGACCGGCTTTAGCGAGTTCGTCGAGATCGCCGATCTCCTGAAGGATATCGAAGCGACCGCGTCGCGCTAGTTTCACGTTTGAATCGAAATCGGTGAGGCGGGACTAACGAACGCGCGGTGGACCGCAGTGCTTGTCGTCATCCTTCTTGCTGTGCTTTTTCTTGTTGTTATCGCCCTTGTCATTGTTGTTCTTATTATTGTTGTTCTTATTATGTTGTTCTTATTATTGTTGTTGTTGCCATTTTGCCGTTTCCTTTGTTGTTGTCGTTGCCTTTACTAGCATGGCCCTTGTTGTGTCTTTGCCCTTGCCCTTGTTCCATTTATTGTTGCCGTGGCCGCCGCCGCGATTGCCGTCGTTCCAATCGTTGCCCTCCTTGCCTTTGTTCCAGTCGTTGTCCCAACGGCCGCGGTCGTCGCCGCGATTGCCGTCGTTCCAATTTCTTCCCTTCTTGCCCTTATCCCAATCGTTATCCCAGCGGCCGTGATCGCCTTTGCCGTAGTAGCGCGGACCGCCGTAGGCGCGGGAAC
>NZ_JBPCOU010000032.1:0-18376 GCF_050999895.1 Methyloceanibacter sp.
CGTCATAGGCCGTGAAATGCGCTCCGCCCTTCTCGGCCAACACCTTCGTGATCGCGGCCGTCAGCGACGTCTTGCCGTGATCGACGTGACCGATAGTGCCGATGTTGCAGTGCGGCTTGTTACGCTGGAATTTTTCCTTGGCCATGTTGGCTCTCCATCCTTCAACAAAAAAAGCAGCCCGCAGTCCGGGGGCGGACCCCCGCGAACCTAGGCAAACTTGGCTTGAACCTCTTCCGCAACCGCCTGCGGCACTTGCGAGTAGTGGTCGAACTGCATCGTGAACTGCGCCCTGCCCTGACTCATGGAGCGAAGCGTGTTCACGTAACCGAACATATTGGCGAGCGGCACCATGGCGCTGATCACCGCGGCATTACCGCGGGACTCTTGCCCACGGACCTGGCCTCTGCGGCTCGTCAAATCGCCGATGATCCCGCCTACATAATCCTCGGGCGTCACAACTTCGACTTTCATCATCGGCTCGAGCAGTTTTGGCCCGGCCTTCATCGCGCCTTCGCGGAAAGCGGCGCGGGAGGCGATCTCGAACGCCATGACGCTGGAGTCGACTTCGTGATAGGCGCCGTCCGTGAGCGTGACCTTCACATCGAGGATCGGGAAGCCCGCGAGCACGCCGGCGTCGACCACGCTCTGCACGCCCTTGGCCACGCCGGGGATGTATTCCTTGGGCACGTTGCCGCCGACCACCTTGTTCTCGAACTCAAAGCCCTTGCCCTGCTCGTTCGGCTCGATGGTCATCTTCACGCGGGCGAACTGGCCCGAGCCGCCGGTCTGCTTCTTGTGGGTGTAGTCGATGTCGGCGCGCTTGGAGACGGTTTCACGGTAGGCCACCTGCGGCGCGCCCACATTGGCCTCCACCTTGAACTCGCGGCGCATGCGATCGACGATGATGTCAAGATGCAGCTCGCCCATGCCCTTGATGATGGTCTGCCCCGACTCGTGATCGACCGAAACTCGGAACGACGGATCCTCTTGCGCAAGACGGTGCAGCGCGACGCCGAGCTTCTCCTGGTCGCCCTTGGTCTTGGGCTCCACGGCAACTTCGATGACGGGGTCCGGAAACTCCATGCGTTCCAGGATCACGGGCTTGGCGGGATCCGAGAGCGTATCGCCGGTCGTGACGTCCTTGAGGCCGGCCAGGGCCACGATGTCGCCCGTATAGGCCTCTTTGATGTCTTCGCGGTGATTGGCGTGCATCAGCAGCATGCGGCCGATGCGCTCCTTCTTGTCCTTCACCGTGTTGAGCAGGGTCATGCCGGTATCGACCTTGCCCGAATAGATGCGGCAGAACGTGAGCGAGCCCACGAAGGGGTCGTTCATGATCTTGAAGGCCAGCATCGAGAGCGGCTCGGAATCTGACGGCGCGCGCGTCGCCTCCCCGCCGGTCTTGAAGTCGATGCCCTTCATCGGCGGCACATCGAGCGGCGACGGCAGATAGTCGACGACGGCGTCGAGCATCGGCTGCACGCCTTTGTTCTTGAAGGCGGAGCCACACAGGATCGGAACGAAAACGTTGGCGATGGTGCCCTTGCGGACCAGCGCCTTCAGCGTCTCCTCGGTTGGCTCCTGGCCCTCGAGATAGGCTTCCATCGCGGGCTCGTCGAGTTCGACGGCCTGCTCGACCAGCTTCTCGCGATATTCCTTGGCCTGCTCGAGGAGGTTGGCGGGGATGTCCTCGTCGTGGAAATCGGCGCCGAGGGACTCGTCGTCCCAGATGACGGCCTTCATGCGAACGAGGTCGATGATGCCGGGGAAATTATTCTCCGAGCCGATCGGCAGCTGGAGCACGATGGCGTTGGCGCCGAGGCGATCCTTCACCATCTGGACCGAGAGGAAGAAATCGGCGCCGATCTTGTCCATCTTGTTGACGAAGATCATGCGCGGCACGCCGTATTTATCGGCCTGACGCCATACCGTCTCGGTCTGCGGCTCTACGCCCTGGTTCGCGTCGAGCAGAGCCACCGCTCCGTCGAGCACCCGCAAGGAACGCTCGACCTCGATGGTGAAATCCACGTGGCCGGGCGTATCGATGATGTTGATGCGCTTGTCGTTCCAATACGCCGTGGTCGCAGCCGACGTGATCGTGATGCCGCGCTCCTGCTCCTGCTCCATCCAATCCATGGTGGCAGCGCCGTCGTGGACTTCGCCGATCTTGTGGCTTTTGCCGGTGTAGTAGAGGACACGCTCGGTGGTCGTGGTTTTCCCGGCGTCGATATGCGCCATGATCCCGATATTGCGGTAGTCCTCGAGGGGGGTCGTGCGTGGCATCTCGAAATCCTTGAGCTCGCTTTACCAGCGATAATGGGAGAAGGCGCGGTTCGCCTCCGCCATGCGATGGGTGTCCTCGCGCTTTTTGACGGCAGTGCCGCGATTATTCGCGGCGTCGAGCAGCTCTCCTGAAAGGCGCTCGACCATGGTGTTCTCATTGCGGCCGCGCGCCGCCGTGATGATCCAGCGAATGGCGAGCGCCTGACGGCGATCGAGCCTGACTTCGACCGGAACCTGATAGGTGGCGCCGCCGACGCGGCGCGAGCGGACTTCGAGCGCTGGCATCACGTTGCGCAGCGCCTCGTGGAACACCTCGACGGGGTTCTGCTTGGCCTTGCGCTCCATCTGATCGAGCGCGCCATAGACGATCCGCTCGGCCGCCGACTTCTTTCCTTCCTTCATGATGCTGTTCATGAATTTGGTCAGAGTCACGTCCCCGAATTTCGGATCGGGAATGATGTCGCGTTTTTCTGCTCTATGCCGTCGGGACATGTCCGTTCCTGTCGTCCTACGCAAAACGACCCACTATTTGGGTCGTTTGGCTCCATATTTCGATCGCCGCTGCCGGCGGGCGCTGACGCCTTGAGTGTCGAGCACGCCACGAATGATGTGATAACGCACGCCCGGCAGATCCTTGACGCGGCCGCCCCTGATCAGCACCACCGAGTGCTCCTGCAGGTTATGGCCTTCGCCCGGAATGTAGCTCGTCACCTCGAGCTGATTGGTCAGGCGCACGCGAGCCACCTTGCGAAGGGCCGAGTTCGGCTTCTTCGGCGTAGTCGTATACACGCGCGTGCAGACGCCCCGCTTCTGCGGGCAGGCCTGCATGGCCGGGACCTTGTTCCGCTTCCCGGGCTGTTGCCGCGGTTTGCGAATAAGCTGTTGAATCGTCGGCATCGCGCTTTCTCATTCCAATGTGCAACCGGGCCCGAAAGCCCAACAAGCGCCGAAGTGCGGTGACCGCGATCTTCAGCGCCTCAAAAACAGAGGATCTTGAGGGCTACCCCCCAAGATCATGGGCCCGAATCTGATTCCGGTTAGTCCGGCAGCGTCTAACCCGTGCCCTACGGCCAAAAAGTCCGAGGCAAAAATGGGCTACCGCCTGCCGCGAATATGCGCGCGTTGTATCAGGCCGTTTCTCGCATCGTCAAGCGTTTCGGGCTGTAATTCGGGGGCGGGACGCGAAAGCCGTCCCGCCCCCGAAACATGACGACCCGAGCGTTTGTCTAGACTGTCTCTTCCGCCTCCGCGGGCTCCTCGTCCTCGTGATCGAGACGCTCGGCCGCCGCCCGCTTACGCTCCTCCAGGATCAACTCGTCGCGATGGCTCGCGACCTGGTTCAGCCGCGACAGCATGGCGCCGGTACCGGCCGGGATGAGACGCCCGACGATGACGTTCTCCTTGAGCCCTTCCAGCATGTCCACCTTGCCGTTGACGGCGGCCTCGGTGAGCACGCGGGTGGTCTCCTGGAACGACGCCGCGGAGAAGAACGAGCGCGTCTGCAAGGAGGCCTTGGTGATGCCAAGCAGCACCGGCTGGCCCGTCGCGGGCTTGCCGCCATCGGCCACCACGGCCTCATTGGCATCCTCCAAGTCGATACGGTCGACCTGTTCGCCCTTGAGGTACTCGGTGTCGCCCGGATCCTCCACCTCGGTCTTTTGCAGCATCTGCCGGACGATGACCTCGATATGCTTGTCGTTGATCGTCACGCCCTGCAGCCGATAGACCTCCTGGATTTCGTTGACGAGATAGTTGGCGAGCTCCTCGACACCCTTAATGGCCAGGATGTCGTGGGGTGCGGGATGACCGTCGAGCAAATATTCGCCCTTTTCGATGCGGTCGCCATCCTGCACCGTCAGATGCCGGCCCTTGGGGATCAGATGCTCCACCGGCTCGCCCCCGTCGTCGGGGGTAATGGTGATGCGCCGCTTGTTCTTGTAGTCGCGGCCAAGCTGCACCGTACCGGACGTATCGGCGATGATGGCGTGATCCTTCGGACGCCTTGCTTCGAACAGCTCGGCCACGCGCGGCAGACCGCCGGTGATGTCCCGGGTCTTGGCGCTCTCCATCGGAATACGCGCAAGCACGTCGCCGGCCTTTACCTCGTGACCCGTCTCCACCGAGAGCACGGCGTCGACCGGCAAGAGGTAGCGGGCCTCGCCGCCACGCGGCAGCTTGGACAACTTGCCCTTCTTGTCCTTGATCACCACGGCGGGGCGGAGATCCGCGCCGCGCGGCGATGCGCGCCAATCGATGATCACGCTGTTGGTGATGCCGGTTGACTCGTCACGCCTCTCGCTAACCGACAGGCTTTCGACCAGATCCTCGAAGTCGATATGACCGTCGATCTCGGTGAGCACCGGGCGGGTATAGGGATCCCATTCCGCCAGGCGATCGCCGCGCTTGACCTTGACGCCGTCGTCCACGCGCAGATGCGTGCCGTAAGGCAGTCTGTGCACCGCCCGCTCGCTGCCGTCATCCTCGAGAATGACGAGCGTGGTGTTGCGGCCCATGACGATGAGCCGGCCTTGGGAGTCCTCCACCACGTTGCGCTGCTTGATCTTCACGGTGCCGTCAAAATTCGACTCCAGCGACGACTGGTCGATGACCTTGGCACTCGCCACGCCGCCAAGATGGAAGGTGCGCATGGTGAGCTGCGTGCCGGGCTCTCCGATCGACTGCGCGGCAATGACGCCGACAGCCTCTCCCATATTGACCGGCGTGCCGCGGGCGAGATCGCGCCCGTAACACTTGCCGCAGATGCCATTACGCGTCTCGCAGGTAAGCGCGGAGCGGATGCGCACCTCTTGCACGCCCGCCGTCTCCAGCATCTCGACCTGCTCTTCCTCAATGAGCTCGCCGCCCTTGATCAGGACCTTGCCCGTGGAGGGATTCTTGACGGCCTCCGCGGTCGTACGGCCGAGCGCACGCTGCCCCAAGGACACGGTCACCTCGCCGGCCTCCAGAATAGCCCGCACGGTGATGCCTTCCTTGGTGCCGCAATCTTCCTCGGTGACGATGCAGTCCTGCGCCACGTCGACGAGCCTGCGCGTCAGATAGCCCGAGTTGGCCGTCTTCAGCGCCGTATCGGCGAGGCCCTTACGCGCGCCGTGAGTCGAGTTGAAGTACTCGAGCACCGACAGCCCCTCCTTGAAGTTGGAGATGATCGGCGTCTCGATGATTTCGCCTGACGGCTTCGTCATCAGGCCGCGCATGCCCGCGAGCTGCTTCATCTGGGCGGGAGAACCACGCGCACCCGAATGCGACATCATGTAGATCGAGTTCATCGGCTTCTCGCGGCCGGTCTTCGGATCGCGCTCGACGGCGGAGATGCGCTTCATCATCTCCTTGGCGACCTGCTCCGTGCAGTCCGTCCAGGTGTCGACCACCTTGTTGTACTTCTCGCCGCGCGTAATCAGACCGTCATTGTACTGCTGCTCGTACTCGCGCACGAGCTCGGTCGTCTTCTGCACGATGGCGTCCTTGGTCTCGGGGATCACCATGTCGTCCTTGCCGAACGAGATGCCGGCACGGCAGGCATAAGAGAAGCCGAGGCCCATGATTTTGTCGCAGAAGATGACCGTTTGCTTCTGGCCGCAGTGGCGGTAAACCACGTCGATCAGGTTGGAGATTTCCTTCTTCGTGAGCAGCCGGTTCACGAGGTCGTAGCTGACATTCGAGTCCTTCGGCAGAAGCTCACCGAGCAGCATGCGGCCGGGAGTCGTGTCGTAGACAATCGATACGGGATTGCCCTTCTCATCGACCGTGTTGAAGCGGCCCTTGATCTTGCTGTGCAAGGTCAGAACCTTCGAGTCGAGCGCGTGATGAATCTCGGCCGTGTTGCCGAAGATCATGCCCTCGCCCGGCTCGCCATCCATGGGAACCGAGAGATAATAAAGGCCGAGCACGATGTCCTGCGACGGCACGATGATGGGGGAGCCGTTGGCCGGGTGCAGGATGTTGTTGGTCGACATCATCAAGACGCGCGCCTCGAGCTGCGCCTCCAGCGACAGCGGCACGTGCACAGCCATCTGATCGCCGTCGAAATCGGCGTTGAAGGCAGCGCAGACGAGCGGATGCAGCTGGATCGCCTTGCCCTCGATCAGCACGGGCTCGAACGCCTGAATGCCGAGACGGTGCAAGGTCGGTGCGCGGTTGAGCAGCACTGGATGCTCGCGGATGACCTCGTCCAGGATATCCCAGACCTCCGGCTTCTCCTTCTCGACGAGCTTCTTCGCCTGTTTCACCGTGGCGGCAAAGCCCTTGGCGTCGAGCCGCGCGTAGATGAACGGCTTGAACAGCTCGAGCGCCATCTTCTTCGGCAGGCCGCATTGATGCAGCTTGAGCTCGGGCCCGACCACGATGACCGAACGCCCGGAATAGTCGACGCGCTTGCCAAGCAGGTTCTGCCGGAAGCGGCCTTGCTTGCCCTTGAGCATGTCGGAGAGCGACTTCAGCGGCCGCTTGTTGGCGCCGGTGATGACGCGTCCGCGCCGTCCGTTGTCGAACAACGCGTCCACCGCCTCTTGCAGCATGCGCTTTTCGTTACGAATGATGATGTCCGGCGCGCGCAGCTCCACCAGCCGCTTCAAACGGTTGTTGCGGTTGATGACGCGGCGATAAAGATCGTTTAGGTCCGAAGTGGCGAAGCGGCCGCCGTCGAGCGGGACGAGCGGACGCAGCTCCGGCGGAATGACCGGCACCACCTGCATGATCATCCATTCCGGCCTATTGCCGGACTGGAGGAACGCCTCGACCACCTTCAGACGCTTGGCGAGCTTCTTCGGCTTCAGCTCCGTGGTGCACTCGCTAATCTCCACGCGCAGATCGGCCGCGATCCTCTCCAGATCGAGACCCTTCAAAAGCTCGTGGATCGCCTCGGCGCCGATGGCGGCCGTGAAGCTGTCCTCGCCGAATTCGTCCTGCGCCGTCATGTGCTCTTCTTCGCTCAGAAGCTGCAACGGCTTCAGCGAGGTCAGGCCGGGCTCGATGACGATGTAATGCTCGAAATATAGTACGCGCTCGAGGTCCTTGAGCGTCATGTCGAGCAAGAGCCCGATCCGCGACGGCAGGGACTTCAGAAACCAGATATGCGCGACAGGCGCTGCGAGCTCGATATGGCCCATGCGCTCGCGCCGGACCTTGGCGAGCGTGACCTCGACGCCGCACTTCTCGCAGATGATGCCCTTGTACTTCATGCGCTTGTACTTGCCGCACAAGCACTCGTAGTCCTTCACCGGGCCGAAGATACGCGCGCAGAACAGCCCGTCGCGCTCCGGCTTGAAGGTCCGATAGTTGATCGTCTCGGGCTTCTTGATCTCTCCAAACGACCAGGAGCGGATCTTCTCCGGACTGGCGATGCCAATCTGGATCTGATCGAAGTTCTGCTGCTGCGTCTGGGGACTGAAGAGATTGACGATTTCTTGGTTCATTCAGCTATCTCCCAATGGGCGATGGGGCCGCCCTTTCGCTTGCTCGCGACTAGTATCGATACGCGCCATGCCGCTCCGGCCTACTCAGCCGCGGGCCGTGGTAGTCTTGCTCTTTCAACTTCGTCCTTCGGGCGCGGCTGTGGCAGTTCCACATTCAAGCCCAAGGCACGCATTTCTTTGACGAGCACGTTGAACGATTCCGGGATGCCGGCCTCGAACGTATCGTCGCCGCGGACGATGGCTTCGTAGACCTTGGTGCGTCCGGCGACGTCGTCGGACTTCACCGTCAGCATCTCCTGGAGCGTGTAGGCCGCGCCGTAGGCCTCCAACGCCCAGACCTCCATCTCGCCGAAGCGCTGGCCACCGAACTGGGCCTTGCCGCCGAGAGGCTGCTGGGTCACGAGGCTGTAAGGCCCGATCGAGCGGGCATGGATCTTGTCGTCGACCAGTTGATGCAGCTTCAGCATATAGATGTAGCCGACCGTCACCTTGCGATCCAACGTCTCACCCGTGCGGCCGTCCTGCAGCGTCACCTGCCCCGAGCTGTCGAGGCCCGCGGCCGAAAGCAGCTCCGTGACGTCGCGCTCATGCGCTCCGTCGAACACAGGTGTCGCGACCGGAACGCCGGTCCTGAGAGCCTCGCTAACCTCGATGAGGCTCTCGTCCTTCAAGGCAGCGACAGTCTTGTCGTCGCCATAGATGCCCTTGAGGAGGTCCTTGAGCGGCTTCACCTTCTTCGACTCGTGATAGGCATCGAGGGCTTCGCCGATCTTCAGCCCGAGGCCGTGACAGGCCCAGCCGAGATGGGTCTCCAGGATCTGGCCGACATTCATGCGGCTCGGCACGCCGAGCGGATTGAGCACGATGTCGACGGGCGTGCCGTCTTCCAGATACGGCATATCCTCGATCGGCACGATCTGGCTGATCACGCCCTTGTTGCCGTGACGGCCGGCCATCTTGTCGCCGGGCTGGATCTTGCGCTTTACGGCGACGAAGACCTTGACCATCTTCATGACGCCGGGCGGCAGCTCGTCGCCGCGTTGCAGCTTGTCGACCTTGTCGACAAAGCGACCCTCGAGGCGCTTCTTCGCCTCGTCATACTGGCGACCGATGGCTTCCACCTCGGCCATCGCCTTCTCGTTCTTGAGGGCGATGTCCCACCAATGGCTGCGCGGCACGTCGTCGAGCAGCGCCTCGGTGATCTTGGCGTCCTTCTTGAAGCCCTTCGGGCCCTTGGCAACGACCTTATGCATCAGCACGTCGCGCAGACGCCCGTAGACGTTGCGGTCGAGGATCGCGATCTCGTCGTCGCGGTCCTTCGCGAGACGCTCGATTTCTTCGCGCTCGATCGCCATGGCGCGCTCGTCCTTCTCGACGCCGTGGCGATTGAACACGCGCACCTCGACCACCGTGCCCGACACGCCCGGCGGCAGCTTGAGCGAGGTATCGCGCACATCGGAAGCCTTCTCGCCGAAGATGGCGCGAAGCAGCTTCTCTTCCGGCGTCATCGGGCTTTCACCCTTCGGCGTGATCTTGCCGACGAGGATGTCGCTCGGATTCACTTCGGCACCGATATAGACGATGCCCGCCTCGTCGAGATTCTTCAGCGCCTCTTCCGACACGTTGGGAACTTCGCGCGTGACCTCCTCCGGCCCGAGCTTCGTGCCGCGGGCCATCACCTCAAACTCCTCGATATGGATCGAAGTGAATACGTCGTCGCGCACGACGCGCTCGGAGATGAGGATGGAGTCCTCGAAATTGTAGCCCATCCACGGCATGAAGGCGACGAGCACGTTCCGCCCGAGCGCCAGCTCGCCGAGATCGGTCGACGGTCCATCGGCCACGATTTCACCGGCCTCTATCGCGTCGCCGACACGCACCAGCGGCCGCTGATTGATGCAGGTATTCTGGTTCGAGCGCTGGAACTTGCGCAGATTGTAAATGTCCACGCCCGACTTCGACGGATCGGTCTCCTCGGTCGCGCGAATGACGATACGCGTCGCATCGACCTGATCGACAATGCCGGTGCGGCGCGCGGCGATGGCGGCGCCGGAATCGCGCGCAACCACCTGCTCCATGCCGGTGCCAACCAGCGGAGCTTCTGCGGTGATCAGCGGCACGGCCTGGCGCTGCATGTTTGAGCCCATGAGGGCGCGGTTGGCGTCGTCATTCTCAAGGAACGGAATCAACGCCGCGGCAACCGAGACAAGCTGCTTCGGCGACACGTCGATCAGATCGACCTTGTCCACCGGCATCAGCTCGACATCGCCCGCATGCCGGCAAACGACGAGGTCCTCGACGAAGGTGCCGTTCGGCGCGAGCTCCGCATTGGCCTGCGCGATGTTGTAGCGGGCCTCTTCCATCGCGGAGAGATAGACGACCTCGTCGGTGACCTTGTTCTTCACCACGCGGCGATACGGGCTCTCGATGAAGCCGTATTTATTGACGCGCGCATAGGTCGCGAGCGAGTTGATAAGACCGATATTCGGCCCTTCCGGCGTCTCGATCGGACAGATGCGCCCATAATGGGTCGGATGCACGTCGCGCACCTCGAAGCCCGCACGCTCGCGCGTCAGGCCACCCGGTCCAAGCGCCGACAGCCGGCGCTTGTGGGTGATCTCAGACAACGGATTGGTCTGGTCCATGAACTGCGACAGCTGCGAGGAGCCGAAGAACTCGCGCACCGCGGCGGCCGCGGGCTTCGCGTTGATCAGGTCCTGCGGCATCACCGTGTCGATATCGACCGAGCTCATGCGCTCCTTGATGGCGCGCTCCATGCGCAACAGGCCGACGCGATACTGATTCTCCATCAGCTCGCCGACCGAACGCACGCGGCGATTGCCGAGATGATCGATGTCGTCGATCTCGCCCCTGCCGTCGCGCAGACCAACCAGCGTTTGGATCACCGCGAGAATGTCTTCCTTGCGCAGCGTGCGCATCGTGTCCGGCGCATCGAGATCGAGGCGCATGTTCATCTTCACGCGGCCGACGGCCGACAGATCGTAACGCTCGGGATCGAAAAAGATGCCCTTGAACAGCGTCTGGGAGGCTTCCGGCGTCGGCGGCTCGCCGGGACGCATGACCCGGTAAACGTCGAGCAGCGCCTCGTCGGTATTGCAGTTCTTGTCGATCGCCAGCGTGTTGCGAAGGAAGGCGCCGACATTGACGTGGTCGATGTCGAGCAGTGGGATCTCCTTGAGACCGAGTTCCTTCAGCTTCTCGAGCAGCTTCGGGTCGATCTCCTCGCCAGCCTCGCCGTAGATCTCGCCCGACTTGGCGTTGAGAATATCCTCGGCGAGATAGCGGCCGTTCAGCTCTTCGTCGGATACAAGCAGCTCCTTCAGTCCCTCGTCGGCGAGCTTCTTCGCAAGGCGCGCGGTGAGCTTGCGCCCGGCCTCGACCACGACCTTGCCGGTCTTGGCGTCGATCATGTCGCTGGTCGGCTTGATGCCGCGCATGCGATCGGCACGGAACGGCATGCGCCATCCGTCCTTGGTCGCCTTCAGAATGACGCGGTCGTAGAAAGTGGAGAGAATTTCCTCGTCGTCGAGCCCAAGCGCGTAAAGCAGTGTCGTCACCGGCAACTTGCGGCGCCGGTCGATGCGGACATAGACAATGTCCTTGGCGTCGAACTCGAAGTCGAGCCAAGAGCCGCGATAGGGAATGATGCGCGCGGCAAACAGAAGCTTGCCGCTCGAATGCGTCTTGCCGCGGTCGTGGTCGAAGAACACGCCCGGCGAGCGATGCATCTGCGAGACGATCACGCGCTCGGTGCCGTTGATGACGAACGTGCCGTTCATCGTCATCAGCGGCATGTCACCCATATAGACGTCCTGCTCTTTGATGTCCTTGACGGAGCGCGCGCCGGTCTCCTCGTTCACATCGAACACGATGAGCCTGAGCGTGACCTTTAGCGGCGCGGCATAGGTCATGCCCCGCTGCTGGCACTCTTCCACGTCGTATTTCGGCGGCTCGAAGGCGTAGCGCACGAACTCGAGCTGCGCGCGATCGCCGAAATCCTTGATCGGAAACACCGAGCGGAACACGGCCTGCAGACCTTCGTCGCCGCGGCCACCCTCTGGCTCCTCCACCATGAGGAACTGATCGTAAGACTGCTTCTGAACCTCGATGAGGTTCGGCATTTCGGCCACTTCGTGGATGCGGCCGAACATTTTCCGCAGTCGCTTACGACCATTCAGAGACTGTTGCGCCATGTGGTTCTCTCGTCCTTTTTGGATCGTCAAAATGGCTCACCAAAACCCCCGCCGGCTGAGCGGAGGTTCTGGAGAGACGTTTCTCTCATGTGGTGTTGGGTTGGCCCGGGCAAACGAGACTATTTGGGGTTTGCCCGGGCATATTTCAACCCGTGAACTACTTCAGCTCGACGGTCGCTCCGGCACCCTCAAGCTGCTTCTTGAGCTTATCGGCTTCGTCCTTGTTGACGCCTTCCTTGACCGTTTTCGGTGCGCCTTCCACGAGATCCTTGGCCTCTTTCAAGCCAAGACCCGTGATGGTGCGCACTTCCTTGATAACATTTATCTTTTGGGCTCCAACGGTGGTCAGAACGACGTCGAATTCCGTCTTCTCCTCGACAGCCGTGGCCTCGCCACCGCCGCCCCCGACCATCATGGCCATCGGCGCCGCAGCGGACACGCCCCACTTCTCTTCGAGCAGTTTCGCGAGATCGGCCGCCTCAAGAACGGTGAGCCCGGAAAGGTCGTCTACGATTTTCTGGAGATCTGCCATTTTGGTTATCCTCGTACCTTAAACTTTTGCATGAGTGACCTGACCGTCGTCACGCCGCTTCCTTCCTGCCAAAGGCCGCGACCACGCGAGCAAGCTGGGCGCCGGGCTCGTTCAGCGTGCGGGCGATTTTGCTCGCAGGCGCCTCAATGAGGCCGATCAACTTGCTTCTGAGTTCGTCGAGCGAAGGCAGACTGGCGAGCGCACTCACCCCTTGGGCGTCGAGCACCGTGGTTCCCATCGCGCCGCCGAGGATGACGAACTTTTCGTTTCCCTTGGCAAACTTGACGGCAATCTTCGGCGCCGCCATCGGGTCCTCGGAATAGGCGATGCAGGTCGGACCCCGCATCAAATCCGCGATACCCTGGGCGTCGGTGCCTTCGAGGGCGAGCTTGACCAGCCTGTTCTTAGCCACTTTGACTTGGCCGCCGGCGCTTCTCATTTCGCTCCGGAGCCGCGTCATGGCGGCGACTGAAAGGCCGGCGTAGTGGGCGATGACGATCACGCCGGACTGGGCGAAGACATCGTGAAGCGCTGTCACGACTTCGCGCTTCTGAGCTCTTTCCACTGCTCACTCCGTCCTTGTGGCTAGAGGCAAAAGCCCCTGACCAACTACACCTAGCCGCCGGAAGCGCATGAACGACCTGCAAGTCGCCCCGCTTTTCCAACGGCGCTCTTGCCTGCCCTGCCTCACGCAAATTAGATGCGTGTGAGGCAGTTACGAGGTTCAAACCGATCTCCAAGTTGCGGTAACCTCCGCATCTTGATCCGTTCGACTCCCGTCTCATGCAGGCCCAGAAGGCTTAAGCGGTTTCCCACACCTGCAATCTCGGACAGGTCAAACCGCTCTTTGAGGAGCGGCCCGTCCGGACCTGAACGCCAGGCCCGAAACTCTAAAATCCCTACGCGCCGCCGACGCTGGCGGGCTCGATCTTGACGCCCGGTCCCATCGTCGAGGTGACCGCAATGCGCTTCATGAACGTGCCCTTGGAGCCCGACGGCTTGGCCTTCATCACCGCATCGGTAAAGGCGCGAATATTCTCGACGAGCGCCTTCTCGGTGAAGCTCGCCTTGCCGACGCCCGCATGAATGATGCCGGCCTTCTCGACACGAAATTCCACCGCGCCGCCTTTCGCGCCCGCGACAGCCTGAGCGATATCGTTCGTGACGGTGCCGACCTTCGGGTTCGGCATCAGACCGCGCGGGCCGAGCACCTTTCCCAGACGTCCGACGAGCGGCATCATGTCCGGCGTCGCGATGCAGCGGTCGAAATCGATCACGCCCTTCTGCACCTGCTCGACGAGATCCTCGGCACCGACGACGTCCGCGCCGGCCTTCTTCGCTTCCTCAGCCTTCGCGCCCTTGGCGAACACACCCACGCGAAGCTTTCGGCCCGAACCGTTCGGCAACTGGCACACGCCGCGCACCATCTGGTCGGCATGACGCGGATCGACACCGAGATTCATCGCGATCTCGATGGTCTCGTCGAACTTGGTATTCGCTGCGTCCTTGACGAGCTTCACTGCGTCTCCGAGCGAGTAGAGCTTGTCGCGCTCGATCTTCTCGCTTGCGGCGCGAAAGCGTTTGCCGGGTTTGCTCATCGTCCCTACTCCTGCACCTGAAGGCCCATCGAGCGGGCGGAGCCTGCAATGATCTTCATCGCCTGCTCGACGGAATTGGCGTTCAAATCTTTCATCTTGACCTCTGCGATCTCGCGCAGCTGATCCTGCGTCACGGTACCGGCCACGCCGCGACCGGGAGTCGTCGAGCCCTTGCCGATCTTCGCCGACTTCTTCAGCAGGAAGGACGCCGGCGGCGTCCGCATCTCGAAGCTGAAGGAGCGGTCGGCATAGACCGTGATCACGGTCGGAATCGGCGAGCCCGCCTCGAGCTTCTGCGTCGCCGCATTGAACTGCTTGCAAAACTCCGGGATGTTCACGCCGCGCTGTCCGAGCGCAGGCCCGATCGGCGGCGAGGGATTAGCCTGCCCCGCCGGCACCTGAAGCTTGATGTAACCGTCGATCTTTTTTGCCATTATCTATTCGTCCCGCGGGTTTCCCGCTCAACGCACCCTGTCCAAAATCAAAGTTTCTCGACCTGCGCATATTCAAGTTCGACCGGCGTCGGCCGTCCGAAGATCGACACCGCAACCTTGAGGCGCGCGCGCTCTTCGTCGACTTCCTCGACGAGACCGTTGAACGAAGCGAAGGGACCATCGGCCACCCGCACCTGCTCGCCGATCTCGAACGTCACGGACGGCTTCGGCCGCTCGACGCCCTCCTGCACCTGCTTCAAGATCCGGTTCGCCTCAGCCTCGGAGATAGGGATCGGCTTCGTCTCCGTGCCGAGGAAGCCCGTCACCTTCGGCGTGCTCTTGATTAGGTGGTAGGTCTCGTCATTCAAATCCATCTTCACAAGCACGTAGCCCGGAAAGAACTTGCGCTCGGAACTGACCTTGCGGCCGCGGCGCATCTCGACAACTTCCTCCATCGGCACGAGCACCTCTTCGAACATGTCGCCGAAACCGGCGGCGGCGGCGCGCTCCTTGATGGACTCGGCGACCTTCCGCTCAAAGTTCGAGTAGGCGTGGACGATGTACCAACGCTTTGCCATTAGCGTCCCAAACCCAAGACCAGCGTCACGATGGTGCTCAGCACCCAGTCCGCGGCGAGGAAAAACAGCGCAGCAAAAATCGACAGGATGACCACCATGATCGTGGTGATCACCGTCTCGCGGCGCGTCGGCCAGGTGACCTTCGCCACCTCGGTGCGCACCTGCTGCAAAAACTCGAATGGATTCGTTCTCGCCATTTTTCTTCCTTGTCGAGACCAGTATCGGTCCCGTGAATTCCGCTTCTGCGCGCCGCTCATGCATGGCAGGAGTGGAGGGACTCGAACCCCCAACCCCCGGTTTTGGAGACCGGTGCTCTAGCCAGTTGAGCTACACTCCTATCGCCTGCTCCACGCCTACCGCGACCCTCTTTGTCAGCTACACATCAAGCCTCGACGGCTAGCGATCTGGAGCGGGTGAAGGGAATCGAACCCTCGTCGTCAGCTTGGAAGGCTGCTGCTCTACCATTGAGCTACACCCGCATTCCATCCTCTCGAAGTTGGGTGGTGGAGGGGGTAGGATTCGAACCTACGTAGGCATAGCCAACGGGTTTACAGCCCGTCCCCTTTAGCCACTCGGGCACCCCTCCTTCGCTCCGGATGGATTGACTGGTGATTGTAACCAAGCAAAAACGCCCCGCCGTCGGCCGGCAGGGTCCGCCAATAGGTTTATGAGAAGCAGGCGGGAAACTGTCAACAGTAAATCAAGTCCATTCGGGGCTTTCAAGCCTGCAAAAGGTCGTTTAGCACTAGCGTCCGTGCCCTGAAAGCTCTCCATGCGACGCAGCAAGCAAAGACCGCCAAAAACCTTCCGCAAGCCCCACGGCGAACCGAGGCAGACCCGTAAACCGGGCGGGAACGGCATGATGCTGTTCGGGCTTCACGCCGCCGAGGCTGCGCTCCGGAACGAACGACGGCAGATCAAGCGCATTGTGGCGACCGATAATGCCGCGCGCAGGTTTGACCCCCTCATCGCCAAGCGTGGCCTTACGGTCGAATCCGCTTTCCCGAAGGATCTCGATAGGCTGCTGGGCCCCGACACGGTGCATCAAGGAATCGCGCTCGAAGTCGAGCAGCTCCCGCCGCTCAGCCTTGATAATGTGGCCGATGACGGACTGCTCGTGGTCCTGGATCAGGTGACCGATCCCCATAATGTCGGGGCGGTGCTGCGCTCCGCCGCCGCTTTCGGCGCCACCGGCCTCGTCCTCACCGAGCGTCACAGTCCGCCGCTCGCGGGCGTCCTGGCCAAAGCCGCAAGCGGAGCGCTCGACATCGTCCCCATGATTCTCGTGAAAAATCTGGCCCAGGCTCTCGCCGAACTCGGCGAAAGAGGCTTCCAGCGCATTGGCCTAGCGGAAGAAGGATCGGAGACCCTGGAGAGCGTGGCGCTCAGCCGCCCCTTAGCGCTGGTTCTCGGCGCGGAAGGGACAGGCTTGCGGCGGCTTACGCGGGAATCCTGCGACCGGCTCTGCCGCATCACCACGGATGCCCAATTCGGCAGTCTCAATATCTCCAACGCCGCCGCAGTCACGCTGCATTGGGCGAGCCTCCAGACCCGCGCGCTTTCAACCTAGGTGCAGAGAGCAAGTCCGGGAGAGATCACATCCCTCCCCGACGTGGTTCTAGTTGCAGAAACGGCGGCCGAAAAACGGGTCGTACCAACAATTCCTGCGCCAATAGCAACTGCCCGGGCCGGTATTGCACGTACTGTAGGCCGGCCGGACGTAATAGGGCCCCAACCGCACGGCGCCGGCGCAACGACCACCGGAGCGGGCATCGGAATCGGCACCGGGGCCGGCATCAAGACGACGCCGCCACAACGCCCCCAACGGCCACCGCGCGCATCGGCAGTGTCGACCGCCGCGACGAGCAGGCCGGCTGCCGCCACGAGAACAGCAGCGAGACTCAACGCAACTCTCATTTCTTGGACTCCACTAGGGCTGGATCCGTCTCCTTGGCCCGAGTGGCGCGATCAGGAGAAGGTCCCTATGCTTGCTTACCAAGCGAGTATCCGCCGAGTTAATTGGCTATTTTCCAACGCTCGCGTGTTGAGGAAGCCTTAAGCGGTGCCCCGCAATGAAACAATTTTGCGGAGATTAGGGAACAACTTGCAAGCTATTTGACCGGCCCGTCATAGGCCTTGGCCCGCCCCTGGTAAGCCTGCGGTTGCACCGGATAATGGAAATACGGCATGCAGCGCGCATGACCGTCCGTCGCAGTGGTGTAGGGGCGATAGAACCACCAGTAGGTCTTGGGATAGCAGTAGAAGCTCTGCGCGCGGCGGCGATGAATGATCGGAACCGCCGGCTTGGTAGCCCTTCCGCCCTGTATCCCGACGGCCGCGACGCTCGCGGCGTTGCCACAAATTGGAAGCGCGAGAGCACAAAAACCGAAAGCCGCGACGGCCATAGCGAGCTTGGACCAGCTCATCTCTATCCCCCAGGCACCGAGTCCCTGCATGCCACCCTAGACAAAAGGGGATGGCCGCGCAAACGCAAGGGAACGAAGCGTGCGCTTATGAGGCGAAGACGCACGGGCCACTTATCCATAGGCCCACTTGACAGTCAGACGCGCCAAGCTCTCAACTCTTCAGCAACAGCTTCTCGCGTTTCTCATGAGTGCGTAGGAACAGAGTCCCCCAATTTGCGTTGCTGATACTTGTTCCTGAACCCCAAATCTTTTCTGTTGGAAGGAAACACGCCATGTCCTCGACTGATGATGTGCGCTCGGCCGCAAAACGTTCCGGCGCCAACCCCCGCGACGCCGACGAGCTCGCCGTTCAGCTTGATGCGATGCGCGCCGACGTTCAGAACCTGACCAACACCGTGAGCCGCATCGCCAAGGGCCAGGTCAATCGCGCCCAAGACAAGGCCATGGAAGCGGCCGGCGAAGCCGAAGATGCCATCCGGCGCAACCCGCTCGCCGCCGTTGGTATCGCAGTCGGCCTCGGCTTTCTCTTTGGCGTCTTCACCCGCCGCTAGGAGCAGGTTTCATGCTGCGCTACCTGCTTCCACTCATGTCCTCACTGCAAATCGGATTGCGGATCAAGCAGTCCGTCCAGGCCTATCTGCGGCAGGCTGCTGTCGTCGCGGTCGCGGTGGTTTTGCTGGCCCTGGCTGTGGCCTTCGGCTTGCTTGCGTTTTATCACGCCCTCGCCTCCGTCTACGGCTTCACGCCGCTGGAGGCGGCGGGCATGGTCGGCGGGGGTCTGGCTCTGCTCGGCCTGCTCACTCTCGCGACCCTGCCGCTTTTCGCGCGGCGCCCGAAAAGTGAGGTCTCCCGCGCCATTGCCAAACCCGGCGAAGGCCT
>NZ_JBPCOU010000056.1:0-7963 GCF_050999895.1 Methyloceanibacter sp.
ACACGCGTGAGATCGTGATGCTGCGCGAGCTCATGGAGTCGGACGACTTCCAGGATACGGACGCAAGACTCGCGCTCGCGCTCGGCAAGAATATCGGCGGCGAGTCCGTCATCGTCGATCTCTCACGCATGCCGCATCTCCTCATCGCCGGCACCACCGGCTCGGGCAAGTCGGTCGGCATCAACACCATGATCCTGTCGCTGCTCTACCGGCTCTCGCCGCATCAGTGCAAATTCATCATGATCGATCCGAAGATGCTCGAGCTCTCCGTCTATGACGGCATTCCGCATCTGCTCGCCCCTGTCGTCACCGACCCGAAAAAGGCGGTGGTCGCGCTGAAATGGACCGTGCGCGAGATGGAGGAGCGCTACAAGCGCATGTCCAAGCTCGGCGTCCGTGACATCAAGGGTTACAACGCCCGCGTCGCCCAGGCCGAGGCCAAGGGCGAAGTCCTCACGCGCACCGTACAGACCGGCTTCGACCGCGCAACAGGCCGCGCGGTCTACGAGCAGGAGGAGATGGACTACGATGCGATGCCCTATATCGTCGTGATCGTCGACGAGATGGCCGATCTGATGATGGTGGCGGGGAAGGATATCGAGGCCGCGGTGCAGCGTCTGGCGCAGATGGCGCGCGCCGCCGGCATCCATCTCATCACCGCGACGCAGCGTCCGAGCGTTGACGTCATCACCGGCACCATCAAGGCAAACTTCCCGACCCGGGTAAGCTTCCAGGTCACGTCCAAGATCGACAGCCGTACCATTCTCGGCGAGCAGGGCGCCGAGCAACTGCTCGGCCAAGGCGACATGCTCTACATGGCCGGCGGAGGACGCATCATGCGCGTGCATGGGCCGTTCGTGTCTGACGAAGAGGTTGAGAAGGTGGTTCGCCATCTCAAGAAGCAGGGCACGCCGGCCTATCTCGATGCCGTTACCGACGATAAGACCAGCGAAGATGGCGACGCGGAGGACGGCGAGGAAGCCTATGGCGAGTCGGGGGACGAACTCTACGACCAGGCCGTGTCCGTCGTGCTCCGTGATCGTAAGGTTTCGACCAGCTACATCCAGCGCCGGCTCGGCATCGGTTATAACCGGGCCGCCACGCTGATCGAGCGCATGGAGAATGAAGAACTGATCGGGCCGGCAAATCACGCCGGCAAGCGGGAGATCCTTGTCGGCGGCGATGAGGGCGCCAACCCCTATTAAACACCCCTGATTTGGCGTTTCGCCAATAAGTTGACCAGATTCCAGGGAATCGTTATCGAGGGGTCGGGGCCATTACACGCGCCGGTCCACGGAGGGGGGTCCGCCTCATGAGCCGCAGAACCGCCGGTCTTTTCTTCTGCCTGCCCGTTGCCCTTGCCGTTACGGCGGGGGTCGCGCTGGCGCAGGAGGGCTCGACCACGGTGCCAAAGAAGTCGCCTCCCGCGACCGCTGTCGCGCCCCAGCAGCAGGCCCCTGCGTCGCCGGTGACGGCACCGCCGCAGACCGAGCTTCGTCCGGCTCAAGATGTCGATGATCCCGCCGCGCCGATTCCGCCCGCCGTGCCGATTCCGCCCGCGGCGGCCGAAGCCGCCGCACCTACCGAAGAGATCACGCCGCCAGTTGTGGACGAGGGCGCCGGTTGGGATGCCGCGGTCGAGGCCGCGCCGGCACCGACGCCTCTGATCGGCGAGGAGCAGGCCCAGGCGGTTGAGCGCATCAACGGCTATTTCAACTCCATCACCAATCTGCAAGGCAGCTTCGACCAGATCGATGCCACCAACAAGCTCACGACCGGTCGCTTCTATGTGCAGCGGCCGGGAAAGATCCGTTTCGATTACGCCCCGCCGAGCGCGCTTCGCATCGTGGCGGACGGGCATTTCCTTGCCATCGAAGACGGGACGCTGAAGACGGTCGAGAAGTACCCGATAGAGTCGACGCCGTTTCGGCTGCTGCTCACAGCCTCGGTCGATCTCAGCCGCGATGCGCGCATCATCGGCGTGGAGCGGCAAGAAGGCACGCTTGCGATTTCGCTCGAGGACAAGTCCGGCTCAGCGGCAGGGCGCATGAAGCTGTATTTCGAAAGTGATCCCGAAATGCAGCTGAAGCAGTGGACCATCAGCGACGCGCAAGGTCTGACCACGACGGTCACGGTCAATGACGTCGTCCCGGGACGAAACGTCGCGACGGACTTCTTTACGTCGAAAGAGAGCTTCCAGCCCTTCCGTTAAGCCAAAAACCGGGTCCGGCGAACTTTCGAAGAAATGCTCGGCGTGCGACAAAAACCAAGTTAAATCAAGTCATTAACTTGTCAACGGCGGCCCCGTTTACGACCTATTAAATTTTTTGACGGGCTCTTGTTGAAATCAGGCGCCGATCTCCTTATTTCTGGCGGTAGAAGCGAACCACATCGCTTTCATCGGTAGTGCCCCCCGTCTAGCCGAAGATGTGGTTTGCTCGCGCCGGTTCCCTCCCGGCGCGCGCGCAAAAAACGCGCACTTCTGGCGCCCAGCCACGCGCAGCGGCTGGGCGCCTACTTATTTTTGGGGTTGCCTTCATCACGCAGAACTCCGTCTAGCTAAGCCGGTGCCTCCCGCTCCAGCCCGATCTCCCATGCGCTTCCGCCTCGCCACCTGGAACATCAACTCCGTGCGCCTGCGCCTCGATCTCGTCGAGCGCTTCGTCGCTTCCTACGGTCCGGATGTGTTGTGTTTGCAGGAGATCAAATGCATCGATGATTCCTTTCCCGAACTCCAGCTGCGCACGCTTGGCTTCGATCATGTCGCGGTGTGCGGGCAGAAGGGCTATCACGGCGTCGCGACCCTCTCCCGCTTGCCCTTCACGCAGCTCGAGCGCCGCGACATTTGCGGCCGTGGGCATGCGCGCCATCTCTCCGTCGCCCTCGGCGAGACTGCCAACGGGGGAAATCCTATCGTCCTGCATAATGTCTACGTGCCCTCGGGTGGCGATATTCCCGATCCCGTGCTCAACCCGAAATTTCGCCACAAGCTCGATTTCCTCGACGCGATGAAAACATGGTTCGGCGGCATGCCGGACAAGCGCACGAATCGCATGGTTATGGTCGGCGATCTCAACGTGGCACCGCTGCCAACTGATGTCTGGTCGCATAAACAGCTCTTGAAGGTGGTGAGCCACACGCCGGAAGAGGTCGAGCGCCTGGAGGCAGTTCAGGCCTCCCATGACTGGGTGGACGTCATGCGCCGGCATGTGCCGGCCGACGAAAAGCTCTACACTTGGTGGAGCTATCGCAATCGCGATTGGCGCGCCTCCAATCGCGGACGGCGGCTCGATCATATTTGGGCAACACCGGCGCTGGACGGCGCAACCGTCGACATGCGCGTCATCGACGAGACGCGCGATTGGCCGCGGCCTTCGGACCACGTACCCGTTATTGCCGACTTCGTGATCGATGATTGACTAAGGGACGAGCTTGTAGCCGCCGGTCTCGGTGATGAGCAGCTCGGCCTGCGAGGGATCCTTTTCGATCTTCTGCCGCAGGCGATAGATATGCGTCTCTAGCGTGTGGGTGGTGACGCCGGCATTGTAGCCCCACACTTCGTGCAGGAGCACGTCGCGGGTGACGACACGCTCGCCCGCGCGATAGAGATATTTCAGGATCGAGGTCTCTTTCTCGGTGAGACGAACCTTGCCGCCGACGCCGTCGATCAGCATCTTCGCAGCGGGCTTGAAGGTATAGGGCCCGATCGCGAAGACCGCATCCTCGCTCTGCTCATGCTGGCGGAGCTGGGCGCGAATGCGGGCGAGGAGCACGCCGAGCCGAAATGGCTTCGTCACATAGTCGTTGGCGCCCGACTCTAGGCCGAGGATTGTGTCTGAATCGGAGGTCTGCGCCGTGAGCATGACGATGGGCCCCTTGAAGCCGCCCCGGCGCAGGAGCTTACAGGCCTCGCGGCCATCGAGATCCGGCAGGCCGACATCGAGAAGGATCAAATCGACATGACCGTTGCGCGCAAGCTTCACGCCTTCGGAGGCGGTCGCTGCGAGCTCGGTCTCGAATTCCTCGTGCAAGCCCAATTGCTCGCTCAAGGATTCGCGAAGCCCGTCGTCATCATCGATGATGAGAATCTTGCGTGCGTTGCTCACCAGGCGGCCCTGACTTGCTCCCGTTGGCTGACGTTGTAAGCGTGGCGTGGCCTTCGGACAAGCTTATCGCTCGCTTCTGCGAGGGGAGGTCTATCAAACGATGAGGGTTAAGCGATCGCAACTCATCGTGATCCGGCGGGCGCCCGGCAATCCGAGGCAGGCCCGGGTGCAGCTCGCCCATGGCGTGGTCACTGCTGCGGTCGGACGCGGCGGCATCTTAGGCCTCAAGCGGGAAGGCGACGGCGGCACGCCGCGCGGGCGATTTCCTCTCCGCATGGCCCTTTATCGGGCCGACCGAATGCAGCGTCTGCGGACCGTTTTACCGCTTCGCGCCATTCGAGATGGTGACGGTTGGTGCGACGATCCACGAGACGCGAATTACAACAGGCTCATCACGCTTCCCTGCGCGCGCAGCGCGGAGGGGCTGAAGCGCAAGGATCATGTTTACGATCTGATCGCGGTGCTTGGATATAATGACGGGCCGCGCGTGAAAGGCCGTGGCAGCGCAATCTTCATGCATCTTGCGCGCGCCGGTTATTCCCCGACCGAAGGCTGCATCGCGCTGTCGCAACGCGACCTGACACGGCTTCTCGCGCAGATGCGGCCTGGGACGCGTGTCGTCGTGCTGGGATGATGTGCTATGCGTCCCCCGGCGGGCGGGCGCCATAGATCGCGGCGCCGACCCGGACATAGGTGGCGCCGAAGGCAATGGCGCGGGCGAAATCGCCGCTCATGCCCATGCTCAACTCCTTCAACCCGAGTTCGCCGGCAAGTTTCTGCAGCAGCGCGAAATGCAAACCCGGCTCTTCGTCGAAGGGCGGGATGCACATGAGGCCGTCAATGGTGAGCCCTAGCGTATCGCGGCAGAGCGCGACGAAATCCTTGTTCTCCGCCGGAAGCACGCCAGCCTTCTGCGTCTCCTCGCCGGTATTGACCTGTACGAAGAGGCGAGGGCGCTTTCCCATCTCAGCCATTTCTTCGGCGAGCGCGCGGGCGATCTTGGGCCGATCGACGCTCTCAATGACATCGAACAGAGCGACGGCCTCTTTCACCTTATTCGATTGCAGCGGGCCGATGAGATGCAGCTCGACATCGGGATGGCGCTCTTTCAATTCCGGCCATTTACTCTTGGCCTCCTGCGCGCGGTTCTCGCCGAACACGCGCTGGCCGGCGAGGATGCTCTGCTCGATGAGGGCGGTCGGGACGGTCTTCGTCACCGCGACCAACTGCACTGAGGCAGGATCGCGACCGGCGGCCTCGGCTGACAGGGTGATCTCATGCTGCACGACATGCAGCCGGGGTGGGATATCGACCGGCGTGATGGACATGACCGCAAGGGGCCCCACGGCGGCTCCGCCGTCAAGGCCCCCCGCGTCCCTCGGCCCGTTGACCCGGAACGGCCTTTCATGGCCTAGTCCCAACGCTCTGGGCGGACTGAAAAGCAAAGCAAATGACCATTGAGCGCTATGACGCGCCGGCGCGCGAAAAGCACTGGCAGGCGATCTGGGAGGAGCGGGGGATCTTTCGCGCCGACGAGAACGAATCGCGCCCCAAATATTATGTTCTTGAAATGTTCCCCTACCCGTCGGGGCGCATCCATATGGGCCATGTGCGCAATTACACGATGGGCGACGTGGCGGCGCGCTTCATGCGGGCGCGGGGCTACAACGTGCTGCATCCGATGGGTTGGGACGCATTCGGATTGCCCGCGGAGAACGCCGCCATCGAGCGCGGCGTGCATCCGGCGAAATGGACCTACGACAACATTGCCACCATGCGCGGCCAGCTCAAGAGCATGGGCCTGTCGCTCGATTGGTCGCGCGAGCTCGCGACCTGCGATCTCGAATATTATCACCAGCAGCAGAAGCTGTTTCTCGATCTCTTCGCCGCCGGTCTCGTCGACCGCAAGACGCGCAAGGTGAACTGGGATCCGGTCGATCACACGGTGCTCGCCAACGAGCAGGTGGTCGATGGCAGGGGCTGGCGCTCCGGCGCGCTCGTCGAGCAGCGCGAGCAGCCGGAATGGGTGTTCAGGATCACGGCCTTCGCTGACGATCTGCTTGCGGGCCTCGACGGGCTTGAGCGTTGGCCGGACAAGGTGCGGCTGATGCAGGCGAACTGGATCGGGCGCTCGGAAGGTCTGCTCATCCGCTTCGAGACCACGGAAAACTCCGCGCCGAAAAATCACGACGTGCTCCTCGTCTTCACGACGCGGCCCGACACGCTGTTCGGCGCAACGTTCCTCGCCATCGCGCCGGATCACCCGCTCGCCAAGTCCATCGCAACGACGAACGCCGACGCCGCCACTTTCATCGCGGAGTGTCAGCGCGGGGGCACCACCGCGGCCGAGCTCGAGACGCAGGAGAAGCGGGGCTTCGATACCGGTGTGCGCGTGAAGCATCCCATCATCGAGGGCGCGGAGCTTCCCGTTTACGTCGCCAACTTTATCCTCATGGAATACGGCACCGGCGCTGTCTTCGGCTGCCCCGCGCACGATCAGCGCGACCTCGAATTCGCGCGCGCCTACGGGCTGCCCGTCATTCCCGTCATGCTGCCGCCGGGCGCCGATGCTGCCAACTTCACCATCGGCGACGATGCCTATACCGGCGACGGTACCATGATTATCTCAGGCTTCCTCAATGGGTTAACCGTCGATGTCGCGAAAGAGGCCATGGCCGAGCACCTCACTCGGCGGACGCTAAAGGGCGCGCCGGTGGCTGAGCGGCGAACCCTATATCGCTTGCGTGACTGGGGCATCTCCCGGCAGCGCTATTGGGGCTGCCCCATCCCGATGATCCATTGCGAAATCTGCGGGATCGTGCCGGTGCCGGCCAAGGATCTGCCGGTGAAGCTGCCGGAGGATGTGACCTTCGACGTCCCCGGCAATCCGCTCGACCGCCATCCGACCTGGCGCGAGGTGACGTGCCCGCAATGCGGAGGACCGGCGCGGCGCGAGACGGACACGATGGACACGTTCGTCGATTCGTCCTGGTACTTCGCGCGCTTCTGCTCGCCGCGCGCGCATGTTCCGACCGACACCAACGCGGTCGGCTACTGGCTGCCCGTCGACCAATATATCGGCGGCGTCGAGCACGCGATTCTGCATCTCCTCTACGCACGCTTCTTCACCCGCGCGATGCAGAAGACCGGGCACGTCAATCTCGACGAGCCGTTCAAAGGTCTCTTCACCCAAGGCATGGTCACGCACGAGACCTACAAGGATGTGGCCGGCAAGTGGGTCTTCCCCGAGGAGGTCGCCTATCGCGAGGGCGCCGCCGTGCACGCCGCGACCGGCGAGCCGATCAGCGTGGGCGCGGTCGAATCGATGTCGAAGTCGAAGAAGAACGTGGTCGATCCCGACAACATCATCGAGCGCTACGGCGCGGACACGGCGCGCTGGTTCATGCTCTCCGACACGCCGCCCGAGCGCGACATCGAATGGACCGCCGGCGGGGTCGAGGGCGCCTACCGCTTCCTGCAACGTGTCTGGCGTCTGGTCGGCGAGGCCGTGGCGAAGGGGGCTGCGGCAGGCACCCCGCAGCCCGGGCAATTCGGGCCGGACGCGGAGGCTTTGCGCCGCGCTTCGCATCGCAGCCTCGCGTCCGTCACCCTCGCGATCGAGAAGCTGCGCTTCAACTCGGCGGTGGCCCATATTTACGAGCTCGCAAACGCCCTGTCGCAGGCCCTGCAAAACACCGAAAACCCGGCCGATGATCTCCGTTACGCCTTGCGCGAATCGGCGGAAATCCTTGCCCGTATTGCCGCCCCAATGGTGCCCCATCTTGCCGAGGAATGCTGGGCTCTGCTTGGGCACCGGGGCCTTGTGGCCGAAGAGCCTTGGCCTTTGGCCGATCCTG
>NZ_JBPCOU010000106.1:0-8012 GCF_050999895.1 Methyloceanibacter sp.
CCCTGGAGCCCAGGATGGTACAGATACTGTCGCGGGACGTATGGACCTTCCTTCAATCCCAGGACCGGCTATTTCCACGCCGCTGATGGTGGCTGGTCCTTCTGCGATTAGACTGTAGCCAAACAAAAAGGCCCGCTAGCGGGCGGGGCTGAGTCTTTCGGCCCTTGTCCCTTCCGAAAACCTTATCCGGGGGAGGATTCGCCGGAATTAGGGAATCGGGGCATCCTTGCGGGCGATGGTACGATCCTCAGGCTGCTGATCGGGGCGCAACGCGATTGTATTATGTCACGCGGGCGGCTTGAAGCGGAGGTGATTGTTCTCCGCCATTAGCTCAACATATTGCGCCGCCAGTCGCCGAGGCGGATCCGGCCAAACGCATTTGATCGGGCGCTCTTTGTCTGGCTCTATCGGTATTCCCCGGACATCGGCAATGCCGTCGCGATCATTCGGCCTCGAAGACGAGTTGGTGCCTGCCGCATGGCGATGGTTAGCTGGTAACGGAGAAGCAAATTCTCAACCTCAAGCCGGCTCCTCGACTTGAACAGGTCGGCGACGAACATTCCGAGCGCGTGCAGGATCGCAAACATCGCTCTCAAGGATGCGATGATTCTGCCTTACGATGCGAATCCAAGCCGGATGGAATTTTCGGAAAGGACACCGATAAATCGGAAATCAGCCGGTGCACTGATGCATCCGCGTAAATGAAACCGCGCCCTGTCAGGCTGCGCGACTGCTCCCAGGGCGCATAGACCGACACAGCGATAAACGGTTCTCCGGTTGGCGGTGTGATGGTCGCTGCGGCAAGTGTCCCCGGTCGGCTCACGCCCAATTCTTCCGCGTGCGCGTCAGGAAGCAACTTTGCGGCAAGCCACTGCACTTCGGCGCGGCGTGAAATATTGACAATAGCGGTTCGCCACGCCCGGTACGGACCCGTATGCCAAGCGGCTGCATCGATGCTAAGTCTCCCCACTACATCGGCCGACGGTTCCCTAGCTTCCTGGACCAAGGCGATATCTGCGTCTGAACTGGTGAGGAATCGCCACGCCGTCTTACGCTGCGCCATGTTCCACGAGATCAATCTCACCATGATTGAGCCCGTCGAGGCGTCCTAAGCAGACTCACCCTATCACCCTGATCAGCTCCAAGTGTACGAGCAAGCGATCTGCCGCCAATCGGGGCCCTATTCGAGGTGGGGTGCACCATCAGATAGGCTACTGGACCTCCTACCCGTCAGTGTCTAACACTTGCCTAACCACCTGCTTATGCGCGGCTGTATATTGGGCACCCGTTGGGCAAGTTGGGCGGCCTGTCACTTAAGTTACTGATTCTATTGGCGCCCCGTAGGGGTTTCGAACCCCTGTTTCCGGCGTGAGAGGCCAGCGTCCTAGGCCACTAGACGAACGGGGCGTTTCGCGCGAGCAGCGAAGCGCAAGCGGGTAAAGCTATAGCGTGGGCTTGGAAGGCCGATCAAGGCCTATTGCGGGTTGATTTTGATCCGGGCCAAAACCTTGCCGCTCCCCACATCAACGATCACGACCTCGGGCCCCAGGCTGGAATTGAGGTGGAGTGCGAGGCGCTCGCCATCGAGTTCCATGCTCGTCACGGTCGCATCTGGCGGAAGGGCCAGTTCGACACCGGGGACCACGTCGCGCTTGGCGAGCGCCTGACTTGCCGTATCGCCCGCCGCGCCTTTGCCCAGATGCGAGGCCTGATAGACAATGGCAGCCAGCACAAAGGCAAACCCGCCAACGAGCAGCACTCCCATGACGATGACGGCGATTTTGAGCGCCCGCACCTGGCGCGGCGTAAACACCGTGCCGGGCAGAGGGCTATTGTCAGGCTCGCTCATCACCGCCATTGAAGGTTGATGCCCATTTCAACGAAAACCCCGGAAAGCACGCCGCCCGACCTTAGACCATCTCAGCCGTCTGGCGAGCGCCTGTCGGCGGAAGCCGGTGCGGATCACGCCGGGCTTAGGCTTGATCTGTTCCTGACCGAGCGCCTGCCGGAATTAAGCCGGACTCGCTTACAGGCGCTGATCAAAGCCGGCCACGTCTGCCGTGGCGGCGCGACCATAGTGGACGCTAAATACCGGGTCAAACCGGGCGAGACCTTCGAAGTGGCCGTGCCGCCCGCGGCCGCGTCAGGTTTGACCGCCGAATCCATCCCCCTTGAGATCGTCTACGAAGACGCCGCCCTCATCGTCATCGACAAGCCGCCGGGCTTGATCGTGCATCCGGGCGCCGGCCACGCGGAAGGGACCCTCGTCAATGCGCTGCTCGCCCATTGCGGCGATAGCCTGTCCGGAATCGGCGGCGTCGCGCGGCCAGGAATCGTCCACCGCCTCGACAAAGATACGAGCGGCCTCTTGGTGGTGGCCAAGACCGACCACGCTCATCGCGCGCTCGCCGACCAATTCGCCGACCATGGCCGCACCGGCGCGCTTGAGCGTGGCTATCTCGCACTCGTCTGGGGCGCGCCGTCGCGCTCGCACGGCACGATCGACGCACCTGTCGGCCGCCACCCGACGAGTAGGACCAAAATGGCCGTGCTGCGCGACAAGGGCCGCGAGGCCGTCACCCATTGGAAGATGCTGGAAACCTTCGGCGAGGACGGCAGCGAGCCGATCGCCTCGCTGCTCGAATGCCGCCTTGAGACGGGGCGCACGCATCAGGTGCGCGTCCATCTCGCTCATATCGGGCATCCTTTGATCGGCGATCTGCTTTACGCCCAGGGCTTCAAGTCGAAGTTGCGTAAGTTGCCTGAGCCTGCGCAGACCACGCTCGCCAAGCTCAACCGCCAAGCACTGCACGCCACCCTGCTCGCGTTCGAGCATCCGGAGAGCGTCACCTTGCTAAAATTTAATAGTCATCTGCCGCTTGATCTTGCTGAGATCATTACCGTGCTCAGGGAACTGTGATGCGCGGGCAGGCTTTTATCCAGTACGCAAATCTTTTATAAAAGAAGGTCGCCGGGGGGCAGATTGACGGGAAGCTGCAAGGCCTTTTTGGCCAATTGGAGGCGAAGCTCTCATGGCCGCAAGAAGTTTGCCGAGTGTTAGCGCGCATGGTGGACTGACGCGCTACCTCGAAGAGATCAGACAATTTCCGATGCTGGAGCCGCAGCAGGAATTCATGCTTGCCAAGAGTTGGCGCGAGCATGGCGACCGCGATGCCGCCCATCAGCTCGTCACGTCGCATCTGCGCCTCGTGGCGCGCATCGCCATGGGCTATCGCGGCTATGGCCTGCCCGTGGGCGAGGTCATCTCCGAGGGCAATGTCGGTTTGATGCAGGCGGTCAAGCGTTTCGATCCCGACAAGGGCTTCCGGCTTGCGACTTACGCCATGTGGTGGATCCGCGCCGCCATCCAGGAATACATCCTGCGTTCCTGGAGCTTGGTAAAGATGGGCACCACCGCGGCGCAGAAGAAGCTCTTCTTCAATCTGCGCAAGATCAAGGGCCAGCTCAAGGCGCTCGAGGAAGGCGACCTCCGGCCCGACCAGGTCAAGCTCATCGCGACGCAGCTTGGCGTCACCGAGCAGGATGTCGTCTCCATGAACCGGCGCCTTGCCGGCGACAGCTCGCTGAACGCGCCCGTGCGCAACGACAGCGAGAGCGGCGAATGGATGGACTGGCTCGTCGACGACGGGATCGACCAGGAAACCGCACTCGCCGAGTCGGAGGAGCGCGACAATCGACGCGACATGCTCAAAAGCGCCCTCGATGGATTGAACGACCGCGAGCGACGTGTGTTCGAGGCGCGGAGGCTCGCCGACGATCCCCTCACGCTCGAGGAGCTCTCCAGCGAGTTCGGGGTCAGCCGGGAGCGCATCCGCCAGATCGAGGTGCGCGCTTTCGAGAAGGTGCAGAAGTCGGTGCAGAAGGCTGCCGCTGCAGAGCATCTGGAGCCTGCCGCCGCCGAGTAGGCATCTGCCCGGCCACGCCTCCTAGCCTGAATTTGACGGTTGCCTCGCCCATTCGGAGCCAATACCCCTGCACGCCGAAACCCCGGCAGAGGTCGAGGGCGCATGAAGCAACTGATCGTCAACGGTGTCGAGATCACGTATCTCGATCAGGGCAAGGGTGCGAATGTCATTGTCGGTCATTGCTCCAGCGCGTCTCACAAAGAATGGCTGCCGCTGATGCAGATGCTCTCGGCCGACTGGCGCGTGCTGGCGCCCGATTTCATCGGCTATGGTCAATCGCAATCATGGCCTCGCGGCGAACCTTTTTCCGCCGATGCCGATGTCGACGTCCTCGTGGCGCTCGCGAAGAAAGTCAAAGGACCGCTGCATTTCGTCGGCCACTCTTACGGTGCGGCGCTGGCGCTCGAAGCCGCGCGCAAGCTCGGGTCACGCGTAAAGAGTCTCACTCTCATCGAGCCCGTCTCCTTCCATTTGTTGAAAGTCGAGAGCCGCCCCGAATGGCGTGAGGTCGAGCGGCTCGGCATCGCGGTGCTGGGTACCGTTGGACGAGGCGATGATAGGTCCGCCGCCAAGGCCTTCATGAGCTATTGGCTGGGGCGCTGGCGCTGGTGGCTCGCACCGGAGAAGTTCAAGGCCGCCATCACCGCCACCATCCGCAAGGTTGCGCTGGAATTCACGATTGCCGTCGAAGCGAACGCGCCCTTGCGCGACTATGCTTCCATCACCGCCCCGACCCTTCTCATTGTCGGAAGCAAGACGCGAGCTCCGGCCCGCGCGGTGGCCGATATGCTCGCCGCGACGTTGCCTCAAGCCGAACTCAAGATTTTGAAGGGCGCCGGCCATATGAGCCCGTTCACGCATCGGGCCGAGATCAACCGGCTCGTTCTTGACTATCTCGCCGCTCGCCGCTGAGCGGTGCGCCGTCTTCGGCCGGCAGCTCTTCGGTGTCCTGGGCGAAGAGCTCTTCCAGCTCTTTCGCTTGCGAAAGGGCATTCGCACGGACTTTCTCGGGGTCGGTGTAATATTGATAGGTCTCGTAGAGGCGCTTCTCGTCGAGCCGCCGGAAGGTTTCGGCGAGCCGTTTCGCCTCCTTGGCGCCGAGCCCCAGTCCCCGCAACAAGCGCTGCGTCAGCTCGAGCGCGGCGAGAAACGTCTCGCGCTCGATGATGGTCACGCCGAGATCCAGCAACCGATGCACGTGCGTCCGGTCGCGGGCGCGCGCATAGATCCGAAGATCAGGAAAGCTCCGCCGCACAATCTCCGCGACGCGGAGTGAATCCTCCACATCGTCGATGGCAAGCACGAAGGCGCGCGCCTTGTCCGCGCCGGCGGCCCGCAAAATGTCCAGGCGCCCGGCGTCGCCGTAATAGATCTGCGCACCGAAACGCTTCACGAAATCGACCTGCTCGATATTCTTATCGAGCGCCGTGAAGGGAATTTGCCGCGCGCGCAACACACGCGCCACGATCTGCCCGAACCGGCCAAAGCCCGCGAGGATAATATACCCGTCGCCCTCCGGCGGTATGTCGTAATCGGGCGCGTCGGGCACAGCCCTGCGCTTGATCATGTCGTCGAGGAGAAGAAGCAGCGGGGTAAGCGCCATGGACAGCGTGACAGCCAGCGTCAGCAGGCTCGCCTGCGCCGCGCCGATGATGCCCTCCGCCAGTCCCGCGGTAAACAGCACGAAAGCGAACTCGCCACCCTGACTGAGAACGAGGCCGAGACGAAGCGCAGGTGAGCGGCTCAAGCCCCACCATCTCGCCAGCAGATAGAGGACAACCGCCTTGATGGCGACGAGTCCGACGACAATGGCCAACAACTCGACCGGACGCGCGACCACGACCGTCAGATCGATCGACATCCCGACCGCAAGGAAGAACAAGCCAAGCAGCAACCCCTCGAAGGGCGCGATGTCGGCCTCGATCTGATGGCGATATTCCGAATCCGCGAGCAGCGCGCCCGCGATGAAGGTGCCGAGTGCGGGCGAAAGCCCGACCGACTGCATGACGACCGCTGCTCCGACCACCGTCAGGAGCGCGCTTGCCGTCATCGCCTCGCGCACCCCGGTCGCGGCAACCAGACGGTAGAGCGGGGTCAGCAGGAAGCGTCCCCCGATCACCACCGCGGCGATGGTCGCGAGCGCAATTCCCGCGGCACTGAAATCCATCGCGGGCTCGTCCGGCGCCCCTAAAGCGAAGAGCGGAACCAGCGCGATGAGCGGGATCGCGGCAAGATCCTGAAAGAGCAGCACGGAGAAGGCGAGCCGACCATGACGCGTGGTGAGTTCGCCCCTCTCCTCCAGAATTTGTAGAGCGAAGGCCGTCGAGGACAGCGCAAGCGCCAATCCGATGAACAGGGCCTGGCTGGTCGCAAGTCCAAGGGCGAGGGCAATGGCCGCAAGGATGAGGCCTGTGACGATTAGCTGCGCCGCGCCGAGGCCGAAGATGGCCATGCGCATTGACCAGAGCCGCACCGGCCGCAATTCGAGGCCGATGACGAACAGCAGCATGACCACGCCGAACTCACCGAAATGCAGGAGGCTGCCGACGTCGTCGAGCGCGTAGAGCGGCCCGAGGACATAAGGTCCGATGAGCACTCCGGCGATGAGATAGCCGAGCACCGACCCCACGCCCAGGAAGCGGCCAAGCGGCACCGCGATGGCCGCGGCGGCGAGGAACACGACCACCTGAATCAATTGCGCCGTGACCATGGCTTCCTCGCGTGAGTCCTTTCCCTCGGTATCATGCGCATGCCCGACTCGCTAGAAAAGCCAGCGGAGAGGCGGGAGCTGCCGAATCGCGGGAGCTAGCCTTGGCTTTGGGTTGAAAGTGCGTCCATATGCCGGCTTCGGGCCGCGCTGTTTGTCGCGCCGCCTTGCGCTGAGGCCGGAGTGGGACGTGTGGGCGCAAATAACGATATATCTCCGCCGAGCCTCAGAGAGGCGATCGCTGTCTGGGCCAAGATCGGGTTTCTCTCGTTTGGGGGGCCCGCCGGCCAGATTGCGCTCATGCATCGCATGCTCGTCGTCGAGCGCCGCTGGATCGGCGAAGAGCGCTTTCTGCATGCCTTGAATTTCTGCATGTTGCTGCCGGGACCGGAAGCCATGCAGCTCGCAACCTATGTCGGCTGGCGGCTGCATAGCACGCTTGGCGGACTTGCCGCCGGGCTCCTCTTCGTGCTGCCCGGCGCCTGCATCATCCTCGCGCTCAGCATCGCTTATGCGCTTTACGGCCAGGCGCCGCTCGTCGAGGCGGCCTTTGTCGGCATCAAGGCGGCCGTTCTCGTCATCGTCATCGAAGCCTTGCTCAGGGTGGCACGCCGCGCGTTGCGCGAGCCGCATCATTGGATCATCGCGGCCGCGGCCTTTATCGCCATCTTCTTCTTCGCTGCGCCCTTTCCGCTCATCATCGCGGTGGCGGCGCTTGCGGGCTATCTGCTTGCCGCCGTGCCGCCAAAGCGCCCCGAGGCTGCGACGGTACCCACTCCCGTCTCGCTGACCGAGACCCTGCGCACCGCGGTGTTGTGGCTCGCCATCTGGCTGGTGCCATTGTGCATCGCGGCCGCCCTGCTCGGCCGTGATCACACGATCACCGACATCGCGCTATTCTTCTCCAAGTTGGCGATCGTCACGTTTGGCGGGGCCTATGCGGTGCTCGCTTACATGGCGCAGCAGGCGGTCGAGACCTATGGCTGGCTGAGTGCGGGAGAGATGCTCGACGGGCTTGGCCTCGCCGAGACGACGCCGGGTCCCCTCATCCTTGTCACCGAGTTTGTCGGCTTCCTCGCTGCCTACCGTCATGGCGGCTCGCCGCCATTGGCGTTCGGGATTCTTGGCGCCGCCGTGACGCTCTGGGCGACCTTCGCGCCGTGCTTTCTCTGGATCTTCGTCGGCGCACCTTATCTGGAGCGCCTCAGCGCAAACGCCAAGCTCGCCGGCGCTTTGTCCGGCGTGACGGCGGCCGTCGTCGGCGTCATCGCCAACTTGAGCGTGTGGTTCGCCCTGCACGCGCTCTTCGCCAAGGTCAGCCCGGAGTGGCATGGCTATGTGCGTCTGTGGACTCCGGACCCGGCAAGCTTGGACATTGT
>NZ_JBPCOU010000102.1:0-16989 GCF_050999895.1 Methyloceanibacter sp.
CTGCTCCTCAAGAAAGGGGATTGGGAGCGCGCACTCGCTCGCCCCCTTGCGGGTGTCGAGTATCAGATGCGGAATACGGCGCCCTTGACGGAGCGCACACGTTCGCGCACTCGGCCGCCGTCATTGCCCGACTTGATGATCCACTGACCAGCCCCATTGCGGCCGGTGATCATGCCGACATGGCTTTTCCAAACGACGACCGCGCCAACCCGCGGCTTTGTGGGACGGCCCCATTTCGCCCAGTTCCGGGCAAGGTTCAATTCGGGGCCGCCGCCCTTCTGCGACCGCATCCACCAGCCGCACCAACGCGACGGGCGTGGGCCCAATTTTGCTGACGGTTTGGCCGAGAATGCCGTCACCCGCGCCTCGGCAAAATCGACGGGCGCCATGACGGCGATGGCAAGAAGGATCGTCGCGATCAGAGCTTGAATCTTCAGCATAATTATTACACCTCATCTGCGCAATACACGCAAAGGAGTAAGCGCTTGAAGAACAAGGCGATAAGCTGGCGCTCAGGGGGCAATGCCTGGGTCATTGAGGGGCACAAACGTTAACGCGTGCCGCTTTTTGAAGCACAGGGCCGATTGTGATGGGTGGGCGGGAAAGGCAGCCGAGCCTGCGGCGGCCGATTAGTCGCGATAGTCGTCGGTGCCAGCGCCGAGTACCCTGTCGAAGTCGCGGCGCTTCCGTTCTTGAATGGCGCCTTCCTGCGCTCGGGCCTCGGCGAGAGCCTGCCGGCAATCGTCATAGGCATCCGTTCCGGGGGCGCCCTTGGGACGACAGGCAGCATCGTCTTCGCCGTTCATCGCCGTTTGGGCTTCCAGGCTGCGTGCGCGCTCCTGCTCCGGGTTGGCGCAAGCAAAAAGGCCCGCACCGAGAAACAGCAATGCCCAGAAAGTTGCCGTAGGGATCCTTGCCATTCTCGCCTCATGGACCGTAAAAATGGCCTACAGATGGTTGCTGCGGTGACTTCGCGCACCTTACGCGGCGGCGGCCTTATTATTATATGCTCCGAATTATTATATGCTCCGAAATGTGCTCGGCCGCGAGCGCTGCACTGTTGAAATTCTCCAGCTTTACGGAGCCACCCTTGACCGCCACGTCCAATCTTATGCGCGCTATTGCCCTGTCGGCGCTTGTGTTGCTGCTGCCTGCCGGCACGTTCGCGCAAGAGCATGGCGCGCACCCGCCGATCGAGGCGAGCAAGGAGCGCGCGGCTCCGCCGAGCTCAGACGTCTCTAGCAACGAGCCGGAGGCGGCCGACCACGCGGACAAGGCTCTGCTGCCGGCTGCCGTCACGACGCAGCACCGCATCGACATTGCGGGACAGAGTCTCGACTATAAGGCGAAGGCCGGAAGCGTTCGCTTGCGCGATGCCCACGGCAAAACCGACGCCGCAATTTTCTACGTCGCCTATGCGGCCAATCCCCCCGACAGCAAACGACCCATCACATTCGTTTTCAACGGCGGCCCAGGCGCGGCATCCGCCTATCTCCACCTCGGCGGCATCGGGCCCAAGGTCATCGACGTCACCGCCACCGGCGAGATCCTCGGCCCGCCTCCCCGCCTCAAAGACAATGGCAGCACCTGGCTCGACACGACCGACCTTGTGTTCGTTGATCCTGTCGGCACCGGCTACAGCCAGGTCGGCGAAGGCAAGGACGAGAAGGATTACTACGGCGTCGAGCAGGACACCGACGCGCTTGCCGATTTCATTCGTCTCTATCTCATCGACGCCGGCCGCATGGCGTCCCCCGTTTTCCTCATGGGAGAAAGTTACGGCGCGTTCCGCGCGGCGAGCATCACGCGCAAGCTGCAGACAAGCGGCGGCATCTCGCCCAATGGGCTGCTGCTGATCTCGCCGGCGCTCGACTTCGCCCTTCTCAATCTCGAAGACTACAATCCTCTGGCCTGGGCGCTCGATCTGCCCTCCTTCGCGGCGGTCAATCTGGAGAGCAAGGGCGTGACCGAGCGTGAGGCGCTCGGCACGGCACTGAAAGAGGTGGAGCAATACGCTCTATCGGATTACCTCGCGGCCCTCGCCTCAGGTGCGGACGAAGGCGGCAAGGAAGCGAGCGAGGCGGTGTCGCGGCTGACCGGCCTGCCGCTCGAGCTCGTCGAGAAACATCGCGCGCGCATCAGCCCGTCGCTTTTCATCAAGCAGTTCGATAGGAAGGGCGGCCGCGTCCTGAGCCGCTATGACGGCAGCGTGAGCGGACCCGATCCCCACCCCACGAGCGAGTGGCCGCGCGGGCCCGACCCCGTGCTCGATTCCACGGTGCCGCTTTGGACATCCGCCTTTGTCGAATACGCGCAGACCGATCTCGGCTTCAAGACCGACAAGCCCTACCGTCTCCTCAATCGCGAGGTCCGGCAGAAATGGGACTTCGGCACCACTCCGACGCGCCAAGGCTATGCCGATGTCCTCGACGACATCCAGGAGGCACGCGCGGCCAATCCATCGCTTGAGGTGATGATCGCGTCGGGCTACACCGACTTGATCACGCCCTATCTCGTGCCGACCTTCGTGGTGAACCAGTTTGCTCCCCTCGAAGGCTCGACCCCGATCACCATCGAGAACTACGCCGGCGGGCACATGCTTTACATGCGGCCGGATTCGCGCCAAGCGCTCAAGGACGATGCCGCAGCCCTCTACGAACGCGCGCTGCGCTCTTCGTAGGGCATCCCTTGGGGCGCGATGAAGTGACGGCCGCGATCGGCTAACATGCCGATTCGGCTGCACCGGACGAGGGATCGGGAATGACTATGCGAAGGGTAATTCTGGCCTCGGCTCTGCTTCTTGCGGCGACCGCGTTTGCGGGCGCGGAGGAGCAACCGCAGACCGATGAGGCGGCGGACCCTCAATGGACGGAGTTCTCGGCACCCGACCGCGGCTTCGCGGCATCGTTCCCCGGCAAGCCCACGGTGGCAAGCACGCCGGTCGAGGGTCAGAATCCCCTGCTCCAGCACCAGTTCCAGGTCGAACTGGACGAGGACCGCGTCTACACCGTCGTGGTCTTCGAATATCCCGCGGGCCGCGCGCCGAACCCTCCCGACAATGAGTATTTTTCCAACGTCGTCACCGCTTACGCCAAGGGCAGCGAGGCGCGACTGCGAACGAAAGGTCCGGCCACTATCGCCGGACGCCCGGGCTATGAAGCGAGGGCCGACGACGCCAAACGCAAGATCAGTCATCTCCTTGATCTCGTGCCCGCGGGCGATCGCATCTATCTGCTGGTCTCGGCCGGCCCCAAGGCGCACGCCACAGGCGAGGACGCCCAGAACTTCCGCGACTCCTTCCGCCTTCTCGGCGATGACGCAAAGCCCACGGAAGAACCGAAAGAGCCCGGGCAGTCCGACAGCGAGTAAACCTCAGACCGCGGTCCGTGCCTCGCTCTCGGCGTCGCGCCGTCTCATCTCCATGACGAAGGCCTGCATGTCGGGCGAGGGTCGCTTGGTCACGAGGCTCACAAGGATCATGGCGAGCAAAGAAACGGGTACGGCGAATACGCCGGCCAACACGTCCTTGATTCCCCACCAAAGCGTGCGCGCGTGCAGCTCCTGCTCCCACGCAGTACGCGCTGCTTCCTTTGCGAGACCCCCAGCCAAGGCATAAGCCTCTTTCAGCGTGGCGTAGCGCGCGATGTCGTCGCCGCTGGCGAAGACGAGGCTGGACATCTCATAGAACGTGATGGGGAAATAGCGCGGCAGCAGAAAATAGCAGAGGGAGACGACGATCCCCACGACCATGCCGAAGACGGCGCCCGCCGCATTTGTCCGCTTCCACCAAATGCCGAGCAGAAGTCCGGGCAAAAGCCCGCTCGCCGCGACCGAGATAGCAGCGGGCGTCATGGCGACGATCTCGCTCGGACCGCGCAATGACGCAAAAGCCGCAAGCGCGGCGACGCCAACGAGGACCGCGCGCGCCGCAAAGAGGCGTATCGCCGGCGTCGCCGTCGAATACAGGCTCCTGTAGATCACATCGTAGGAAATGGCGTTGCTCATCGCGAGCAGGAGCCCGCTCGCCACCGCGAGCAACGCCGTAATCGCTCCTAAGATCAGCAGTCCCGCGCAAAGGATCGTCCCCGAGCGCGCCGCGGCAACTGGAGAGGTCTCAGACAACGCAGCATAGGCCGGCGCCAGGGCCAGCAACGCAGCAATAAGCGGGATCGCCCAGAAGAACGACCATCGCGTGTTGTCCACCGACGGCGTGGTGAAAGCATGCATCAGAGCATGCGGGAATACAGCCGTACCGGCCACGAGACAGAAAATCAGCGCGGCCTGGTTGACCGAATCGTCGGGGGCAAAACCCGCAAGGCCAAGCGTCAAGGCGAGATCGGGCAGGCGCGTGCCGTCTGGAACCGCACCGGCAAACGAGCCTTCACGTAGAAGACCCAGGCCGAGCGCGACGACGGACACAGCGAGGAGCACGGCATATTGCAGGCTGAGATTGGCGCTCAGCCCGCGCATCCCACCAAAAAGCGTGCTGGCGAGCAACATGGCGACCACGACGGCGATGCCCTCCTGAAAATCGACGTTCAACGCCTGCACGACGAAAGTGCCGAGTGCCGATAGCGCGAGCACGAGGGCCGGAAACGCCACCGCGATCACGACGAGGACGGCAAGGACGCGCGCCATCGTTCCGAAGCGCTCGCCGAAAAAGTCCGGGACGGTGACGCCGCCGAACTTGCGCAAATAAGGTGCGATGAGGAGCGCGGCGAGAAGGAGCCCCCTACCCCGCCGAGCACGATAAGAAGAGCGTTCTTGGGCTGTAGCGGAGTAACTGTCGCGACCCCGACAAAGGCAAGCACGGCGAACAAGGAGGCCGCGATCGCCATGCCGTTATAGACGGGGTGGACCAGTCGCCCCGCCGCGAAGAAGAGAGAAACTCTACGCGTTCCGGCGACGACCCCCAGGAGGGCAAAAAGCACCAGCACGACTGCGATCGAGATTTGAATGCTTTGCGTGTCCGCCTCCCCCGTCCGCGCCGCCGCCCGACATCGCCTATGTTAGCCGCAAGGGATCGATTCCGGACAATGCTATCGGCGGTCGGCGTGAGAATCATCGGGTTGGGGCGCTGCGTCGCGCAGAAGTTGTGCGAGCTGGAGGAAGTCCGTCTTGCGCGGCGAGGTCTTGCGCCAGGCAAGGCCGATGTCCCGCTTCGGCTCCGGCGCGGGAAACCGCAACAAACGAATGTCGTCGCGATGGTGCACTTCGCTCGCAAGTGCCATCTCCGGAAGCAGCGTGATGCCGTAGCCGTTGGCGACCATCTGCACGATGTTGGCGAGGCTCGATGCGCCGAAGCTGTTGCGCCCTTCCGGCGTTATCAGGTGACAGTAGGACAGCGCCTGATCGCGCAGGGAGTGCCCCTCTTCCAGGAGCAAGAGCCTAGCGCTGGCCAGCATGGAGGGCGTCGCGTTGGGAAGGTCCGCGTCGGTGGCGTCGGCGCGCGCCGCGAGGATGAAGCGGTCGTCGAACAGATGCAGGGGTCTCGACTTCGTCATGTTCGATGGGAAGCGCGACAAGAATGAGATCGAGATCGCCGCCGACAAGCTCGCGCAGCAGATTCTCGGTGACGGTCTCCCGCAATTGTAGCGTGAGATTCGGGAAGCGGCGTTTCAGCTCCGGCAACGCGGTCGGCAGGAGATAGGGCGCGATGGAAGGGATGGCGCCGGCTTAAGCGATCCCGTCAGCGGTGGGCCTTGGTGGCACGCATAGTCGACGAGGTCGCGCACCGAGGCGAGCACCGCGCGGGCGCGCCTCGCAATCTCCTCGCCCTGCTCCGTCAGCTCGATGCCGGACTTCCGGCGCTCCACCAGGGTAACGCCAAGCTCCTGCTCGAGCTCCTTGATCTGCATGCTGAGCGCAGGCTGGCTGACCGCGCATTGCTCCGCGGCGTGACCGAATGCAAAGTCTCGGCGAGGGATTCGAGGTAGCGAAGCTGCCGGAGCGAGACCAAGACGATAAGGCACGCTTATCTTTACCATAAGAAAATACGATTCGAAATTATCACACCCGCCGGCCATATTGAAGTGTGGCGCTGATCGCGCAGGGTTTCAGGTTCGTACCGTCTGGCGGTCAGCTTGCTTGGCAATAAACTTCGCTAGGGGGAACCAAAAATGCGTGAGTGGAACAAGCCGACGATCGTCGAGACGGAATCCGGCATGGAAGTGACGAGCTACCTGCCGGCCGAGCTGGACCGCGCTTAGTCGTCTGACTCATCTTGGAAACGCGAACTGCGATCCCTAGGCCTGGGTCGCCGTTTTGCGTTAGAGGCCCTAAATCCCGCTTCTTCGCTCTGTCAGATGATCTTAATGTGATTGCAAAGAACTATTCATGAAGCACTCATGCGATACTCACGATGAAACACCATGTTTACACCGAGAGAGTCATCAGGCGGGATCACGAGAACAGCTGAAAGACCTGCGGGCGAGCATGCCGTTGACACGCATCAAGGTTGTAGGGTCATGCAAGGACTACTCGGGTTTCTCCTAGAACCGTCACTAAAGAGGTAGAGCCATGACAAAGATCATGAGCCCGGAGGAACTCGAACAGGAGCTTCGCGCCATTGGCGACGCTCAGTATCACGACAAGCATCCCTTTCATAAGCTGCTGCACGGCGGCAAGCTCAACAAGGGCCAGGTCCAGGCTTGGGCCTTGAACCGTTACTGCTATCAGTCGGCCGTGCCCCGTAAGGACGCCGCTTTGATCAGCCGGTGCCACGACCGCGAGCTACGCCGCGATTGGGTGCATCGCATCCACGACCATGACGGCTTTGGCGATGAGGAAGGCGGCATCGAGCGCTGGCTCGTGCTCACCGACGGTCTCGGTCTCGACCGCGACTATGTCATCTCGACGAAGGGCGCCCTGCCCGCGACCCGCTTCGCAGTCGAGGCCTATGTCAATTTCGTGCGCGAGAAGACTCTGGTCGAAGCCGTGGCGTCATCCCTGACCGAGCTGTTCGCGCCGAAGATCCACGCCGAGCGCATCTCCAGCATGCTGAAGAATTACGACTTCATCAGCGACGACGTGATGCAATATTTCCGCCGCCGCCTGAAGCAGGCGCCGGACGACGCGGCCTTCGCGCTGGATTACGTGAAGCGCCACGCGCGCACGCCCGAGGCTCAGACGGCGGTCCTCGACGCGCTGAAGTTCAAGACCAACGTGCTCTGGGCGCAGCTCGATGCGCTCTATTTGGCTTATGTCGATCCGGCGATGATTCCGCCGGGCGCCTTCGTGCCGGCCGGGCCCGATGGTTGAAACAAAGTCTGCCGGACGCCTCATCGTCGGCCCGCAGACGCGGCCGCATCTGCCGCCTTATCTCAAGCTGCGCCACGATGCGGGGCGCGGCAGATGGGTTTTGCTGGCGCCGGAGCGTATCCTGACTCCGGACCAAACCGCAGTCGCGGTGCTCAGGCTCTGCGACGGCACTAGAACCGTGGAGGATATCGCCGCAACGCTCGCCAAGGAATACGCAGCCCCTGTCGATGTCATTCTGACCGACGTGACGGAACTGCTCCAAGGCCTCGCGGACAAGGGATATGTCAAGGGATGAGCCCGACCAAAACGAACGGATTTGGACATTGCGAAACGCTCGTCGTCGATGACGAGCCGACCTCGGGCGTGACCGGTAGCGAGACAGACATGCTGTGCGCCCGCGCGCCGGTCGGGCTTCTCGCGGAGCTGACGCATCGTTGTCCCTTACAATGCTCCTATTGCTCCAACCCGCTCGAGCTTGAGCGCGTCAATCGTGAGCTCACGACAGAGCAATGGGTTTCGGTGATGAAGCAGGCCGGCGAGATGGGCATTCTCCAGGTGCATCTGTCCGGCGGCGAGCCCTGCGCGCGGAAGGACCTTGAGGACATCGTGTCGGCGGCCGCCGATGCCGGCCTTTACAGCAATCTCATCACCGCCGCGGTCACGCTCACGCGCGAGCGGCTTGAGGGCCTCGCCAAACGCGGCCTCGATCACGTGCAGATCTCGTTCCAGGACGTCGATCCCCAGAACGCCGAGCGCATCGGCGGCTATCCCGGCGCCACGCAGAAGAAGCTCGACGTGGCGAAATGGGTCACAGAGATGGGCCTGCCTCTAACCGTCAATGCCCCCATTCACCGCCAGAACATCCACAATGTCGGCCGCTATATCGAGCTCGCGCTTAAGCTCGGCGCGCAACGACTCGAGATCGCCCATGTGCAATATTACGGCTGGGCCTATCTCAACCGCGCGGCGCTGATCCCCACTTACGAGCAGACCCTCGAAAGCATCGAACTCGTCGAGCGCGAGCGCGAGCGCCTGAAAGGCATCCTCACCATCGACATGGTTGTGCCGGACTACTACGCCAAGCGTCCGAAGCCCTGCATGGGCGGCTGGGGCAAAGGCTTCATGAACATCACCCCGGCCGGCAAGGTCCTGCCCTGCCATGCGGCGGAGACCATTCCGAGCCTGCAATTCGACAACGTCGCGGAGCGCCCGCTGCTCGATATCTGGCTCAATTCGAGCGCCTTCAATGCCTTCCGCGGCACGGAATGGATGAAGGAGCCCTGCCGCTCCTGCGCCCTCAAGGACATCGACTTCGGCGGCTGCCGCTGCCAGGCCATGGCCATATCGGGCGATCCGCGCAACACCGATCCGGCCTGTGCGCTCTCGCCCTATCACGGCGAGATGGTGGCGCTTGCCCGCTCTGAAGCCGCGAAGCCGCCGACGCCGTTCATCTACCGCAATCCGCGCAACGCGCCGATGCCAGCCACAGAACCTGAGCTCGTCCCCGCGGAATAGACGCGCAGATCCAAGACAGCGAAGCCAGATGAATTAGCGCAGCAGCGGGAGCCCTCAGGCCTGGGCGCTTTCGCGCATGCCCCCGGCCTCGCAACCGTCACTCACGCCGCTTGCGCGACCATGGCAGCGACCCGCGCGAGAGGCGTCCCGGAGAGCGTGCGATAGGCGTAAGTGAAGGCGAGCGACGAAACCGGGATAGAGATGAGAAGGCCCAGGCTCAGCGCCATCAACCCCAGAATGTTGATGAGTGTCAGCAGCAACAGGAGGCCGAGCAGCCGCCATTTGTGACCGCGCGTGATGCGATTGCTCTCCTTCATCGCCTCGATAGGACCGAGTTGACGATCGATCACGATGAAGGTCGTGAAGAGGAACATGAGCGCGAAGATGATCCCCGGCACGATCAGCAGCAGGAACCCGACCGCCATCGTGAGGCCGACCAAAATCGACGCGCCGAGAAATTTCCAGAAGGGTTTGCGGATGCCAGAGCGAAGCGAGCGTTACCGTGCCGGGGTTATCGTGCGCATCGAGATAGAACGCCGTGGCGCCCATGGTAAATCAGGATGCCGAGGGCGGTGTTGATGAGGCTGCCGACGAGGGAAGCCTCATCGGGCGAGCCGGTTAGCGCCCAGTCGATGCTGCTTGTGACGACGCCGACGACAAACGACACGAGCAAGATGAGAAGGCCGGCGGCCACGAAGAACCAGGGCCGCTTCTTGATCGTCTTCCACCCGAAGCGTAAGGCTGTGCCTGTCGAGAATTCCATCGCCGCCCGATAGCCGCCTTAAATTCGAATTGGCGCGCCCCACGCAGAGTTGTCACACTTCCTGGAGTCTAGCCGGCGTCAGCTTTCGCCCGGCTGTGGGGTGCAATTGGGCCGAAACGTCCAAGCGCCCGAAGGTTTGGCATCCTTGCCCTGACCGCTCTCCGCCCCCTCCTTGCAGGGTTCCAGCCAAACCTTTGGCGCCGCCTCGACCGGCGCGCCCAAAGGATCAATGCACATCGTATGGCCGGTAACCGGGTTGATCTCAGCCTTCAGGCATTTGGCCGGGGCTTTCGTTTCGTCTTCGGCGCCCGCTCCCAGGCTCAACCCCACCGCCAAGCCGAACGCCGCTAAGCACAAGATCCACCGCAAGACACTCTCCTTTAATAGGGAGCACCCGCAATGATGGGGGCGCGAAGTTGTTTAAGCCACCCTTGTCACCGCCTCCCGCTCCTTCAGCGCCATTTGGCGTCCGCTGCCACTCCTAGCGCCTTGAAATCCCTATGGTTTGAACGGAACGGCACCTTAACATTTATCTATGCTATTTCATCCCGCGCCGGTTGCCATCTTGCAATGCCTGTTTCTTTGTCGTTACCATGAAGCCTCCTCGGCGCTGCCGATAAGGCCATTCGGGCGCCGGCCCGAAACATCGTTTTGGATAGTGCCGTTGTCCATGGAACGTTCCCCAAGAGCCCCATCGCCGAGCGCTGTCTGCCTAAGGCTCCCCGCCGTAATCCTGGCCCTGCTCGTCCTTTTCCAGCTACCCCCGGCCCTTGCTGCGAACGAGCGCACCGATAGCGAGCCGCCCGCGGCAGCATTCGGCCAATCGACCGAGCTGCGGCCCGTCCGCATCGGCTATGTGCGTGAATCCATGGAGCGCCCAACGCCAGCATCCCGGCTCGACATGGAGCCGAGAGACGCCGGCCTCGCCGGCGCGAGGATGGGGCTTGGAGAAAATAACGCAGGCGGCCAGTTCATGGGGCATCTCTATTCGCTCGACGTGGCCGACGCGATCTCCGGGGATGAAGCCCTGGCGGGTTTGCAGAAGCTCTACGAGAGCGGGCATCATTACATCATCGTCGACGCTTCGGCCGAGACCCTTATCAAGCTCGCCGACTGGTCGCGCGGCAAGGATATCTTGCTCTTCAATGTCCGCGCGACAGACGTGTCGTTGCGCCAGCAAGACTGCCGCAGCAACGTCATGCACATCGCGCCCGACCGCTACATGCTGGCCGACGCGCTCGCGCAATATCTCGTGACGATGGAGTGGAAGGACTGGCTTCTGGTGCACGGCTCAACGCCCGCCGACCTCGCCTATGCCGAGGCCGTCAAGCGCGCCGCGGGACGCTTCGGCGCCAAAATCGTCGACGTGCGCGAGTATCAGGATATTTCCGGCGGCAGGCGCGACGATGTCGGCACCATCCCCCCGAGCAAGAAGTCGGGCGCGGAAGCCGATCCTGCTTATGACGTCATCATGGTCGCCGACGAAGAGCAGCTGTTCGGGCCCCAGATCCCTTATCGCGGTGGCGGCAAGCCGAGGATCGTTGCGGGCACGACCGGCCTCGTCGCCACGACCTGGAGTCGCGGCCACGAGAAGTGGGGCGCGACCCAGGCGAACAACAATTTCGAGAAGGATAACCGGCGCCTGATGCTGCCAATCGATTATCAGGCGTACGTCGCCACGCGCGCCATCGGCGAGGGTGTCACCCGCAATGCCGAAAATGACGTTGCGACGGTGGCAAAGTTCATTCACAGCGACAAGCTCCAGCTTGCGCCTTTCAAAGGCATAAAGCAGCAATTTCGCCCGTGGGACGGCCAGTTCCGTCAGCCTATCCTCATCGCAACCGACAAGGTTCCGGTCTCGGTCTCGCCGCAGCGCGGTTTTCCGCATGCCGTGCACCCCGACATAGAGGTGGACACGCTTGGCATCGATGAGCCTGAGAGCAAATGCCGGATGGAGACCACGTCGGCGGCCGCGCCCGGCTAGGCGAAGTGCTCGGAGGCCTAGCGCTCAGGCGAGCGCGCCTCGATGAGGCGCCCCTGCTGATCCAACAGCGGCACGTTGTAGGCGAGCAGGATCGCGTTGATCTCGGCCTGATTCTCGGCAATCACCTTATTGATCTTGTGCTTCCATTCCGGCTCGTTGGGCCGTACGCCCATGGTGATGCCGTGGATGGGCGTCGGACCGGCCTGCTCCTTGACCAGCGGCGCGATCGTGAGCGGCACGTCGGATCGCTGCGCGGAATAGCCTCCGACCGGACCCCACAATAGCGACGCGTCGAGCTTGCCTGACGCAAGTTCGGCCATCATCGCATTTGCCGCATCTGTCGACCTGTGGTCCCCAACCTCGAACGGCTTGGCGCTCCCGACCAATCCATTCATCGCCAGCATGCTTGCCGGCGGGGTGCGTGCGAAGAGACCGATGCGCTTATTTTTAAGCCGCGCATCCGTGAGCGTATTCACGCCCTTAAGGTCGGCATCGTCGGCGCGATAAATGAGAACGTAGGTGGTGTGGTAGTAGGGATTAGTGTCCTCGACGAGGCCCGTGCCTTGCGCGTAGCCCATGACGAGATCGCAGGAGGTCGCTCCCATCCTGTCGCGCACGAGGCCGCGCCCTTCGGCGATCCAGGTGTAATCGAGCTTGGCGCCGAGCTTCTCTGCGATCATCTCCGCAAGCTTGTTCTCGAAACCGGCGCCCTCGTGATTGGAAAATGGCATGTTGTCGGGATCGGCGCAGACGCGGAGCCACGGATTTGCAGCGGCGCTGCCTGCCGCGCCGGCAAAGGCAAGCACGCCGAACGCGGCAACCAGAAGCGGCGTCGCCAGACGCCAGCCGCTCTGACGCGTCGCCGAATTGCTCATTCGGTTCACATCCACCTCGTATTGCACGCACCTTAACATAGTGGTCCCCAACGCGTTTCGCACGGGTCGGCCGCCTAACGTCGTTGTGAAGGAAGCGTCTGCTCGGGAAGCCGAGGGCTGTTAGTCTTTCGCGTTGCAAACGGCGATATTGTCCGCGCGCTCGGTACCGGTCGGATAATGCGCCCCTGTCGGCTTGGAACCGAAATTGAGCATCGTCATCCGCGCGGAACCGATGCCGCATGTTTCCTGCTTGGACTTCAGCATACGCACGGCGCAGCAATCCGCATCGAGCTCCATCTGCTTCAGCTCCGGCAAGATGTAGAAGAAGGGCTGCGGCCCGAGATGGCCAAGCCTCTCGTGGTAGCGCTGAACATGGCCGAGGTTATGGTGGCAACATTCATGCGCCATAAGGAAATCGCCGTAGGCTGGTGACTTGCTGAGCGTGTGGGCGTTCACGACGATGACCGGGCGCTTGCCGGAATCCAGCAGCGACATGGCCTGCTCCGCAACGTCGCGCAGCGCATAGGTCTCGATGTCACAATACGGATTAACGACGGTAGGATATCTGAATCGGGCCGCATCGGCGCTGGCGCAAAACAGCCCCAGACCTAAAATAGCAGCCAGTGCAAGGATCGGAACACGCATTGAGAGCTGTCCGCCGCAGCGAGTCATTCCTGTTGAAGAGAGTAAGCGCATAGCGGCGAGGCTCCAAGCCCCTTTGCGCGGAGAAACCAAGAACGCCCTATTATGACACAGCGTTCCCGGCAGGGAATAAACCTGCGACGATAGGGCCAAAAGCAAGGGCTTTATGGCGGTCCCCCGGGCGTGAAAGGATGCCCTTTTGATGGATATCAAAAGCGACACGGACAAGGTTTGCATCATCGGCGCGGGCTCCTCGGGCCTGGCCGCCGCGAAGACCTTTGCCGAGCGCGGCATCCCCTTCGATTGCCTGGAGCGGGAGGCCGATATCGGCGGGCTCTGGAACGAGGACACCACGACCGGCGTCGTCTACGACACCACCTTCCTGGTCTCCTCGCGGAAATATACCGGGTTCCAGGATTTTCCCATTCCCGAGGAATACCCAACCTACCCCTCGCATCGCGAAACCCTGGCCTATTTGCGCGCCTATGCCATGAATTTCGGCATCCTCGACCGGATCGAGTTCAACACCACGGTCGAGCGCGCCGAGCGCACCGACGGCGGCTGGCGCGTGCAGATCGCGGGTGAGGACCGCCCGCGCTTCTACCGTGCGCTGGTGGTCGCCAACGGCCACCATCACATGCCGCGCGTGCCGGACATCCCGGGCTCCTTCACCGGCGAAATCATGCATTCGCGCGACTACCGTCACGTGAATCAGTTGACCGATAAGCGCGTCCTCGTCGTGGGCGCCGGCAACTCGGCCTGCGATATCGTCGTCGATGCCACGAGCGTGTCACAAAGAATTTATCTGAGCATGCGACGCGGCACGTATTTCGTGCCGAAATTCATGTTCGGCCGGCCGACCGACGGCATCGTGAATTTCTGCGAGAAACTGCCCTTGCCGCGCTGGCTGCGTAACCGGCTCTATACGCATTGGCACCGGCTCATCGTCGGCAAGAACGAGCGCTACGGGCTCCCGGAGCCCGAGCACCGCATCATGGACACCCACCCGACCATGAACACCGTGCTTCCGCAGCTTTGCGCCCACGGCCGGATCGGGGTGAAGCCGGACATCACGGAGTTCGCCGGCCGCAAAGTCCGCTTCAGCGACGGCAGCGAAATCGAGGCCGATCTCGTCGTGTTCGCGACCGGCTACGAGATCGACATTCCCTTCCTCGACAACGATTTGATCTTCGACGCAGACGGCCAGCCGCGACTTTACCTGAACGTCTTCCACCCGGAGTTTGACAACTTCTTCGCCGTCGGTTTGATCCAGGCCAACGGCAGTATCTGGCGCCTCGCCGACTATCAGTCCCAGCTCGTGGCGAGCTATCTCGTCGCCCAGGCCGAAGACCACGAGCGCGCCGGCTGGCTGCGCAAACTCAAGGCCGAAGGCTGGAAATCCTTCGACGGCGCCGCTTACGTCCAGAGCGCGCGGCACCGGCTCGAGGCCAACTATTACGACTATCGCCGCGCCCTGAAACGGCACATTCGCGGCTTCGGGCCCATCAAGGAAGCGCCGATGAAGCCGGGCGGCCTCAAGGGGCCGACCACGCGCGTGCCCGCCTCCGTGATCGAAACCAGGGCGTCGCGCGAGGCATCGTGAGCGTCGATCCAATTGCAGGACATTGCTGGGGAAATTGCGTGCAATTACTGCCCAATGCGGGGAATTGCGTGACCCTTGAGGATCGGCGCCATTGCCCCCGCGGCCACGCCAAACTTGCACTGGAACCCGCGACGGCCATCCACTAGGCTCGGCCCCCGCGCCCGCCTTTGGCGTGGTTTCCTTGCGGGGGATAGCAAGCAGCGCGATGGCTCCTCGGTATCTTTATGCCCTCATCGTGGGGACGGTGATCCTCGGCGCGCTCGTTCTGAGCATCTGGGACCCGGGCCCGGTTGCGCGGCTGCGGTCGATGGCATTCGACGCCTATCAGCAGATCAGCCCGCGGACCTTCGACCCGGCGCTCCCGGTCCGCATTGTCGACATCGACGAGGAGTCGCTGAAGCGCGTCGGCCAGTGGCCGTGGCCGCGCACGATCCTCGCCGACCTCGTGAACAAGCTGACCGCCGACGGCGCCGCCGCCATCGCCTTCGACATGGTGTTCCCGGAACCCGACCGCCTGTCGCCCGCGAGCGCCTTGCGCTTCTGGCCGCAGTCCGAAGCGCTCACGAATCTGCGGGCGGAGGTTGAGAAGCTCCCGTCAAACGATCAGGTCTTCGCCGACGCCATCGCGAAGGGACCTGTCCTTCTCGGCTTCATCGCGAGCCCGCAAGGCACCTCCATTCCGGAGGTGAAGGCCGGATTCGCCCATGCCGGTGACGAACCCAAATATTTCGTGCCGCATTATCCCGGCGCGGCTGCAAGCCTCAAGGAGCTGCAAGACCAAGCCTCGGGCGCGGGCACCCTCAATTGGATTCCCGAGCACGATCAGATCATCCGCCGCATGCCGATGGTCGTTCGGATCGGCGAGAATTTGTACCCCTCGCTCGCCGCCGATGTGCTCCGGCTTGCGCAAGGCGCATCCACCTATGTCGTGAAATCGTCGGGCGCGAGCGGCGAGCAGGCCTTCGGCGAGAAGACCGGCATCGTCAAGATCCGCGTCGGAGACTTCGAGATCCCGACCGAGGCCAACGGCCAGATGTGGATCAGGTTCACGCCCCATACGCAGCAGCGCTACCTGCCGGCGTGGCAGATCCTCAATGGCGAGATCGACAAGGAGGCCATCGAGGGCCGCATCCTCATCATCGGCACGAGCGCGGCGGGCCTACTCGATTTGCGGGCCACGCCGCTCGATGCGTCCATCCCAGGCGTCGAACTCCATGCCCAGGCCGTGGAGCAGATTCTGCAAGGCGGATTCCTCCAGCGCCCCGATTGGGCCAAGCCCGCCGAGATCCTTTACATCCTCGTGCTCGGCCTCCTTGTCGGGTTTCTCATCTACCGCGCGGGCGCGCTCGGCAGCGCGGTCCTCGTCGCAATCGCCGTTGCCGCCGTCATTGGCGCCTCCTGGTACGCCTATTCCGTGCTCGGCTGGCTTGTCGATCCGGTCTACCCGGCCATCGCGTTCGCCGCGATCTACATCACCGGCAGCCTGTTCGTCTTTCTGCGCACCGAGCAGGAGCGCAACCGCGTGCGCAACGCCTTCTCGCACTACATGGCGCCGGCCCTTGTCGAGCGCCTTGCCGACGACCCTTCGCGTCTCAAGCTCGGCGGCGAGACACGGGACATGACGCTGCTGTTCAGCGATGTTCGCGGCTTCACCACCATTTCCGAGGGACTCGACGCGGAAGAGTTGACGCGCTTCCTGAACGAGCTTTTCACGCCCCTGACCAACATCGTCCTCGAGGAGCAAGGCACCATCGACAAATATATGGGCGATGCCCTGATGGCGTTTTGGAACGCGCCGCTGGAGGATGCCGAGCATCCGAGCAATGCCTGCCGCGCGGCGCTGCGCATCATGACGAAGATGCACGAGCTGAACGCACAGTGGGAGCAAGCCGCGATCTGGAAAAGGCGTCCCTTCAAGCCGGTGAAGCTCGGCATCGGCCTCAACACCGGCATTTGCTGCGTCGGCAATCTCGGCTCGGAAACGCGCTTCGACTATTCGGTGATCGGCGACAATGTGAACGTCGCCTCCCGCCTCGAGGGCCAGACCAAGACCTATGACGTCGAAACGATCGTCGGCGAATCGACGGCGGCGCGCGCGGCGGACTATGCCTTTCTCGAGATCGACCTCCTGAAGGTGAAAGGCAAGACGGCAGCGACGCGCGTTTTCGCTCTCCTTGGCGACGCGGCACTCAGACAGTCGAAAGACTTCATCAATCTCACCGAGAGGCATGGCGAGTTCCTGTCGCGCTACCGCGCGCAGGACTGGGGCACGGCCGAGGCTCTGAGCCGCGACTGCGAAACCATCAGCGGTCTCGACCGCCTCTACGCGCTTTATCGGGAGCGCATC